>NZ_FNFP01000008.1 GCF_900100845.1 Natronincola ferrireducens
ATGCTAAATGCCAGTGGAATGCCATCACCATCCATAAAGAGTCCCATTTGAACGATAGGATTCGGTTTGTGTTCCTTAGAATAGCCATACTGCTTTAGACCTTGTTCTTCCTCAATCTCAAAGAAATAATTTGTACAGTCATAATAAAGAATGCCTGAATTCCTCTTAGACAGTTTTTGACTGCTTTTATAGAGCTCAGCTTGAATAAAGTCCGTTTCCTTTGTAATAACTTCAAGTGCCCTATAAATGTGCTGAATATCAAAATCAGGCTTTTCTAGGAACCTAGAAGACAGGTTATAGGTGGAAAGTTTAGAACTTGGAAAAATAACTCTACCGTATAAAAGTCTTGAAAGGATTGAATCAAGATTAAAGCTATATCTATGGCGATTAGAAATCTCCTTGCAAATTTTATGTAACCCTAGCTCATGATAAATTTTTTGAAGAAATAGATAGCCCCCATTAAAAGAACGTTGCTTTTCTTTTTCAATAAGTTTTGTAGGCGAGTATTGAACCATAATTTTACTATTTTCTTCTTTTTCCTTTTCATTAAGTTCTGAAATATATTTTTTAGCCCACTCCATAGGATCTTCTCCATTTAAATTTTCTAAGAGTTCATCGTATGTACCAAGTTTTTCAACAATTTTAGATGTGCGTTTGCCATTAACAAAAATAGATTTGATGACATACAGAGATCGAGCATTTTTGGATTTAGAAACCATAAGCCTCAAATAAAACACCTCCCAATACTTATATTATAACACAATACCATAAAATACTCACTATAAAAATATAAAATTTCACAAAAAAATAAGCCCCATCATGGCTTTCAGAGATTTTTTCTTTATGAAACTGTCAAAGACCCGTAAAGTATAGTAACCTACAAGAAATTAGGGATTTAATAGAAGACATCCAAAGAATAAGAAAATATATGAATAAAGATAAAGGGTAGAACTCTTAGCTAAAGATATATCCTTTATTTTTTTGATCTTGCTTTCAATTCTTATCAATTAATAAGTCCTTATAGTTGTGTGCACTTGTAAAATGTATTATAATTAAAAATTGCAAACAAACCTAAATTTTATTATATATAGTAATTCTATTATAAAATTATGTAATTCTTGAACATTTGTTCGTACAATGTTATAATTTTAATATATTAATATATTATAGTGATTAAAAAGTCTTTTAAATGCAATACTTTTGAAATGATAATTTATCTATTATCCTTTTATTATTAATAAAAGGTAATGTAAGGAGAATACTTATGATTTTTAGAAAAGGTGAACTTTTTAATGGTCCTGGAGGTTTTGCACTAGGCGCACAGTGGGCAAAAGTATTAGATAGTAAGGATCTATCTTATGGTGTTTCTCATACTTGGTCAAACGATATTTGTCCTGATGCTAGTAAAACTTATATTCAAAACATATGCCCTCACCAACCAGATTCTGTTATAACTGGAGACGTTAGAACTATTGATACCTCTAAACTAGATGCTATTGATGCTTTTATCTTTGGATTTCCTTGTAACGACTTCAGTAATGTAGGTAAAAAGAAGGGGGTAAATGGCACCTATGGTCCTCTATATACATATGGTATTAAAGTTTTAGAACAATTTAAACCTTTGTGGTTTATTGCAGAAAATGTTGGTGGATTAAAAAGTTCTAACGATGGAAAAGCATTTGCCACAATCCTGGAGGATATGATTGGTGCTGGTTATAATATTACACCACATCTTTATAACTTTGCTGATTATGGGGTCCCACAAACAAGACAACGTATTATTATAGTGGGAATAAGAAATGACTTGGACTGTGTATTTAAAGTTCCTAAACCTACCCATGGTATTAATGGTATTTATCCTTATAAAACTTCTTATGAAGCTATTATGGATCCTCCAATTCCTTCTGAGGCCCCTAACCATGAATTTACTCATCACACTAAGAAAGTAGTTGAAATGTTGGAACATATTCCACCAGGAGAAAATGCATGGTATGAAGGTATTCCAGAGCATTTGAGACTGAATGTAAAGGGAGCTAGAATGAGTCAAATATATAGACGTCTACACCCAGAACAGCCTGCTTATACTGTGACTGGTAGTGGCGGTGGTGGTACCCATGTATATCATTGGGAAGAACCTAGAGCTTTGACTAACAGGGAAAGAGCGAGACTGCAAACATTCCCTGATAACTTTGAGTTTTACGGTGGTAAAGAAAAAGTGCGGCAACAAATTGGTATGGCTGTACCTCCCCAATTTGCTAAAATTATCGTAGAATCGGTATTAAAGACATTTGCTGGAATCTCCTATGAATCTGTTGAGCCTAAATGGAGTTTAGATGAATTATTATCAACAAAGCACACTAAAGTTTTAGAAGAAGTGGCTGTCGCAGCACATTCTGCATAATATGGTGAAAATAATATTAAAAGATCATTAATATTTAATACTTAATGATCTTTTTTGCTTTCTATAGGTTAAGTTATAGCATTTAGCATCTCACCAAACGTTGAATATCCAGTATTATTTACTGCATTTATAAATAATTCTACACGTTCCTCTTTTGGGATATCTTCCTCAATACAGTAATCAAGAAAAGCTAATAGGACAGATGCCGTTATAATAATTCCCTTGATCTCCCTATCAGGAATCACCCTTTGAGTCAATTCACTTATTTTACCTAAGTTTTTTTCACCGCTGAAGTCCGCTGCCGTAACATAACCAAAGAATTGTATTTGTCTATTATCATACCCTTCATAATTTGGAATGTATTCCGATGCCATATGGGATGCTAATCCAGCAGATAATGGAAATTTTTTCTTATAGTTTTTAGCATCTATTAAACCACATTCTTTTTCTCCATACTTTAATACTATTTCAATTTCAGTATCTGCTATATCCTTCACATTAGGCCTCATTTCAACATCAAACCCAATTAATCTAAAGATATCTCCTGTTTTATCTTCAAACTTAAGATTATCCTTTTCATTTAAATATGCTTCTACAAATTCAGGATTTAAAGTATTTATAGAATGCGCATTAATATCAAAAGCTATTTTTCTTGCTTCATGTGGGGGGAATTCATTTTTTAGAACATCTGTAATTTCTTCAACAGACATGGCTTGCAAGTTTGGAATAGATTTTAATATGTTTTTTACTATCATATCAGTTTTTTTCCTATTGGAAGCAGGTTTTATCTCACCAAAGCTACTTGCTTTATAGCGGCTAATATCTAGCCCATTACTTTCTGCCATTCTTTGGAGGGAGATTAAATATCTTTTGTTAAAAGGATACCTTTCATCAAACATTTCAACTTCTTCTTTTACTTTACTACTGTTAACTGGTTGTACCCGTAAAGCTTCGCCTCTAATATATTCTGCTAACCCAGTATAATCACATAACATCATAAACGTATGGGCTACATCGGAGTGGGCATTTTGGTAGTCCCTAGCACCACTATCGCTTCTTTCTCTATGATCGTAAACTTCTGCAACTTCTCGTATAATTAAGTCTTTATGTGACGTGTCCGTTCCTCTATATTGAAGAATTTTTTCAGTAATGGTAGGCAGTTCACTATCTCTTTTAGCAGTCAAGGCAAAACAGGCTATTTCCTCTTTGGTGATATAATAATCCAACTCCTTTTGATTAACTAACTTAATCAGAAACCTTGCTGGCCTAATACTAAAATTACTTTCAAACTTTGGTCTAAAGCCAGGTTCTAAAAAGTAAGCATTAGGGATTTGAAGGGTCAAAATTTGCTTTTTTGTGTTTTCAAAAACCTCTACTCCGTTTATTAAACTAGCTCCTACTTTCGTGGGAACTAAATATCCATCATCATTAACATAGCAATATGCAAAGGTCTTAAGCATTGCTACCCACGTTCTTCCGCCTGAACCATCGTTACTTATATTTTCTCTTTTAAGTCCATGTTCACTTAATACTTTTTCATAATGCTTATGCACTTCTCTATTCCTAGCCCATTTATCGGCAAAATTGTTCGTTGCTTCCTGGAGGGCTACAAGGGCTGCTTTATGGAATTTGGGGTCACGTTCAGGCCTAGTAATAAACCAAATTTTTCTTTCTGCCATGATTATGCCTCCTTTATATAGTCTAAAATTTCACTAAATATCTCCATTTCTTCTTGAGTAAGAGCCTTTGATTTCTTTAATTCCTTCACATAAATTTTAATTCCCATAAAGAATTCTTTATTATTATTGACTACATATTCTAATTCATCATCTGCTATCTGAACGGCAATTTCCACAACCTCTCTCATTTCATCATCTAACATTGAATCAAATTTAATAGGTTCTTTTTCTTCACGTTCTATAATTTTCATAATAGAAAACCAATATCTTAAGAACGTTGACATTCTAAGATCTTCTGCTTCAGAAAAAGTTTTATTAAAGGTAGTTGGTCCCCGAGCTGCTTCTTCACTTACTTTGGATCGAGGTATTTTTCTTTCCTGTAGTTCTTTGTCTAATTTATCCATTAACTTAAAGGTTAAGATTTTGTGTAATAGTTTTTGTATTAATTTAACTTTAGAAATATTATTTTGCAAAATTTAATGACCTCCTTTATGCCAAGGTATCTAGTTTGTGCAATACTAATTCTACTTAAAATAATAATCGATATAGTAAATTGAATTCTATACTTATAAGTATAGAATCTATTTTTATTTTATTTTATTGAATATTCATCTAATAATTCTTAATTTGAATAATAAAAATGCCTTTAAGCATCTCAGCTATTTACTGCAGCTTATTTAAAAATAAGTTCAACCGATAACAGACCTAGGATAATTTCAAACTTCAAGCAAATAATAATGATACATCTATAAAGCTTTAAATGTTTTCCCAAATTTTTCAACTAGATTGCGAATGTTTGTTCTGATAATATTCTATTGAACTACTTATAGTTGCAGAGAGGCAGGTATATATGACTCAATCAAAGGAAATAACAAAAATCTCCAAACAATTAAATGATTATCAATTTGAAACCTTTATGGCAGATATAATGCTAAAGTATTATTTACAAAGCTCACAATATGAATTTGAGGATGGCCGCTGTATACTAATTACACAAATAAATAATGATGGAGGAATAGATGCAGTTTTAGAATTTAAAAAGCCTAATGCTGAATCTACCTATATGATTTTGCAAATTAGTAAATCTAACAAAACAAGAAGAAGTTTAGAAAAGTTTAATTCTACTAAATCTATAGATTTATATAGGGATTTAATTTTAACTAAAAACGTTAAAAGAGTTGTAGTTACATTAAAACCCTCGGAAATATTTAACACTAATGTGGAGTGTATCTCCGGAAATAAACTTAGTGATATAATTCTCAAGATTTGTACGGATTTTAATTTACTTAATAATGAAGGCCTGCTTCAAGAGGAATTTATTGAGTATATACAAGAAAAAACAGAGTTTTGGAGCATTGCTAATAAGTTTAGAGTTAATAAAGATTACAAAGGTTTATTAACCATTGAAAGCAAGCTTAATTCAGCAAGTTGGAGCTTTGAAAATTATAAAAATTATTATATAGATAAGGAATTTATAGAACTTATTCTTCATCAGGCTTCCGAACGTAGAATAATTGAAAGTGGTTTAGAGAAGGACACAAAAAACTTAGAAATAGAAATGTTTTTAGACAAAATACACTTGAGAAGTAGCCTTAAATTAAAACAAAATGATTACTTTCACTTGAGGAAATTATTATTAGATTTAGTTGAAATAGTTTATGAAGAAAATTTTAAACTTACAAAGTTAAATCATAATTATAAGTTGATAATCGATCCTACTTCTACCTATATGGCGATAAAGCTAGTAAATAGAACCTATCAAAGCAATTTTAAGGTAGTTGGATATTTCAATTATTTATTTAGTCGCCACAGGGACTCTTATCATTTTAATTTCTTATGTAATTGGGATAAAACATTACAAGCTCTATCAAAAAATGAAGTTAAAATTATAAGTGCCACAGAAAATGTAGTATCAGATAACTTGCATTTCAGAGGTAAAACTTACCTAATTAAACCAGCGATTACTGAGGCTACAGTTAAAGCAATTAAAAAGCTAATAGACCTATCGGTCCAAGAAGCATTAAGTACTAAAAAAAGCTCGTAATAAATATCGAGCTTTTTTGTTATTACTTAATAAGTTTATCTAATAAGCACTCTCCTATTGTTTTTGCCAGTAAAGGAGGTACTGCATCTCCTATTTGTGTAGTAATAGACTCTTTATCTCCTATGAACAAAAATTTATCATCAAATGACTGTAATCTTGCTGCCTCTCTTGGTGAAAAACAACGGTTTCTTACAGGATGAATGGGGGAGTTTGATATATTAAGACGAGTTGTTATAGTGCTTGCTGGCTCATTATACATAGCCCTTACATATGCATTTGAAAATTTAGAGCTCTTTTTTGTATAACGTTCTCCTTGTTTTAAATTTTTTATTATTTCTAATATTGTCTGTGTATGAATAGGAGTTTTATGATTATATAGTTTAGTACTCCCTTGCCTCATTAGCTTCTGATATTCACTTAATTCATTTTGGTTTGCTTCTCTATAGTCAGCTTCTTGACATGAACTTTCGTATGCTAAGTCACTAATGGCATCTTTAATTGATATTTTATGTTTTTGTTTATATTTATCTAAGCTTATATGTGTAGCTAATTTATTTCCAATAAAGAAAGTTCTTTCTCTATTTTGAGGTATTCCAAAATCAACAGCATTTAGTTTTATTTGTTGTATTGTATAACCTTGGCTTTCCAAAATAAAATAAAAATAATCAGTAAAAAATGTTTTAGAAGAGGTAAAAAAGCTTGGAACATTTTCCATTACAAAAAATATCGGATCAATCGATACTACTAGTCTAACAAATTCTTTTGCCAAAGTATCTGGTATAACATTTCTATCTGAGTTTTGTTTGCTGTGATTTTTACATGGAGGACTGCCTAATAATACATGTACTTTATTATTACCTATTATTTTTTGCATTTTATTATAAGTTACATCGAAAATATCGTGCTTTAAATCATTAATAGATAATTTCTTAATTGAACAATTATTAAGCCTCGATAGATTATAATGGTATGTTTCAAGTTTATTTATATCACTATCTACACCTAATATAATATCAAATCCGGCTTTGTGAAAACCATATGAAAATCCTCCGGCACTACAAAATAAATCCACAACATTATATTTACTCATAAGGAACTCTCCCCATATTATAGGTGTTGTTACTGATGTAATCATTTATAACTACTTATTTATCTAGCTATTTGTAAATATTTTATCGAATAATAGTTTCATATCTTTTTCTTTTGTTATCTTTTCTGGTATAAGTGTTTTAAAATTAACTTTATCAGTATTAATACCAATAATTAAATGCTGTGGTTGTTCAGCAAAATCTAGCATTACTTCATATATCTCATAATTGAATGGCTTTACCATGAGTTCAAATTCCTCATAATGCCTTGAGTATATGTATTGGGAATTATCTGTTATTAAAAAAGCTTTAGGCACAATATTACCAATAAATCTTACTATATGAGGAAATATATTGTAGGAAGATGTGCAATAAAAATCCGTGAAATAACTTATATTTTCAAAAGTTACTATGTCGCAAACTATAATATCTGTCTCAGTAAAGGATTTTTTCGTATGTCTTGGATAATGGGTATATACTTTTTCAAACACAGGTTCAGTAAGAGATAGTATTTGAAAGTCCTTTTTTTCTTCAAAATATTTTATTAATTTGTCTTTTTTGATGGATAAGTCTAAAATTTTCATAGCAACTACCTCGTACATAATATATTTTTATAATATATATTAAATACACTTTGAAATTATGCTCAATATAAGGGGTTGGATGCTAGGTATCAGCAATAGATTTAATGTTATAACTCCCTCTCTCCACAGCCTACCTCCCCCCCAGCAAAAAATAAAAGAAGAGGTAGCCTGTTCCGATTACAGGTCCACCTCTAGGGTCCTCTCCCCCAACTACCGCCCCATAGCAATAGGATTCAAGTGAAGTCTATCTCCCAGGTTAATCCTATCCCTATGGCCCTTTCCCTAAATGTACATTTAAGAAATAGTTGCTCCTATAGGGCAATTCCTCCGAGGTCAGCAACTACCGCTCCACTTTCCTGAAATCGACATTTAGTGAATAGTTGGGCGATACCGGGGCAGAGCTTCGAAGTCTTTTGCTGAAGTATGTTTATGAGGTCTTATCTTAGTGATGCTTCCAGGTCTTTTGAGAGATATTCTTTGGAGTCTGGTATCCTTTATTTTATCTTCTACCGCAGACTTTCCTACTTTTAGACCAATCCATCGGACGGGAAGACTGTTTCCAAAGATACTGCTAGTTGACAAATTCTTTAAGCAAGAGAAGAAAACCACTTCACTTGCAACCCCTCGGGTCCTGCAATGCTATTACCTACGTCCATAGATTGCAAACTTTGGGAGTCTTTGTGTAGATCCTGCTTAAAAAATTTGTCTTTTAAATAAATTCTCTGTTGGTCTTTATCTTATAGGCTGTCAAGCTATTCTTAGATCTTCATAAGTAGCTAGCTGTAGGTCTATTGAAGGTATGTATTTGAGGTTATTTATACTCTAGGTTTACAACCTTCCTCCCGCTCTATCTTATAAAATAATAATGCAACAAAACCATTATTAGGATTTTGTTGCAAGCTCTTTGCTACCTTTTTCTTCTAGAGAAGATATTTAATATTTTACACCGTACTTTTGGTAGTATATTTCTTTCAGGGTGCTCTTAGAGCAAAAAAAATGAATTAGTTGCTTTTCCTCTGGGACAAACTTTTCTTCATAAATATCCTCAAACATAAATATAAAAATATAATTTATATATTTAATCAAATTACAGAAGTCAGTTACACTCTTATTTAATGCCTTATAATTATCGATGTTATAATTTCTGATTCCTTCATTAAAACTCATAAATTTTTCACCTTGTGAATGCACATATCCACATGATTCTTTATACAAATGTAATATTTTTCTGAAAGAACCGTCCAATACACTATTATTCTTTACATCTTCAATCTTAAGTATATCTTCAAAAGATTGTAAAGTATATTGGCTGTCTATTTTCCACTCTTTCTTGCAAATTTTAATGAAGTTATCAATTATGTTTCTGTACAGCATATACAATATTTTAACATCTTTATATACTGTGGTGTATATAATCTGAATAAAAGTCGATACTATTTCATCTAGATTATTATAATCAATGCCTTCTTTCTGAAAATTAATTTTCCATATATAAAAGATGTATGAAGCTTTATGTATAGACTTTAGATACCCCTCAATTAAAGGATCAGATATTTTTTCTTTATAATCATAATTCAGTAAGAAATCATGCACTTGAGCAAAATCCTCTTGTATTTCTTTTTTTGCTAACATCTTTACCCCCTATTTAAATCTAACAGTTTTATGGCGTCATGCCATGATAAGTTGTCAGGATTATAATTATCATTATTAAGCTTGGATATCACTTCATATAATTTATTAATAATTGCTTTGAGACTTTCTGAGTCGTCTATCTCCGATACATATCGTATTGTACGCCCTAGTATTAGTGCCCTGTTTTTGTTTACATAATCTGGATACTTTATATTAAATACTTTGTCTAAAAATTCAACTATATCCTTATTTCTTTTAAAAAGTTTTTTACATAAAATCAACTGCGTAAGGCCTGAAATCATCGCATTGTAAAATATCGTATAGTTATTTTCATCACAATTAAATACATTAAATTTTTCATCAAACTCATTTAGTGAATAAAACACTTCTTCAATATTCTTGTTCACTGTTTGCTCCCCCCCACTTCATTATTATAAGCATTTAAAAATTCTGTTGTTAAATCCACTATATTTTTCCTAAAATCTTCCCCCATATCATATAGACAAGTATTATTTTCTGCGTGTTCTGGTACTTTTATAGAATGCTTCATATAATTATCAAAAGTATAAAGTTTATACTTTTCTCTAATTTCATTCATTTTAGCACTTCCATGGTTTGTCCTCTCTTGCGCTAAAGTGAAAATCATTCCTAAACACTTAATCTTATGTGGCAATTCCTCGTTATATTCCTTTATAGCGTTTTGAAATAAACTTATTCCCAAAACTGATAAGAAATCTGGTTTTACTGGCATTAAGTAGAAATTACTAGCGTAAAATGCAGCCAATGTATATATTGATTGAGTTGGTGGACAATCAATAAAGATAAAATCAAAATTCTCTTTGGAACCATTCTTTTCAATATATTTTGTTAGCTTGTGCTCTCTTCCAGTAGCGCTACTTTTCTCTACGTTAACCATTCTCAAATCACCTGGAATTAACGATAAATTATCATTAATGTCATATTCTAATCCACTTAATTCCTGAATATCTGTTTCAACAACGCCATCTACAAGGCTAGGTTTTAAATTTCTTTCTTGAAAAATCTTATGTATAGTTTGATTCTGTCCGTATACATCTTCTATATATTTATGTTGAGGTAATAAATATTGGGTTGCATTAAATTGCGGATCTATATCTATTAATAAAACTTTTTTATTAAAATGCATAGATAAGCAATGTGCAATATTCACACAAAGAGTAGACTTTCCCACTCCACCCTTCATATTCATAAACGAAATTACATTTTTCTTCATGCCGATTCCCCTTTTAAGCACTGAATTTTATTTAATTACTACGTTTATTTATTCTACATAATATTCCACATTCCTCCAATAACACAAAAAAAGCTTTAAGTCCTTATAGTATGTCACTAGACTTAAAACTTTTCTCCCCACCCTCAATTTATTCTATTCCCTGTCCCCCAAACCTCTTCATCCTCCGATAAACCCCACTATCACTCATGTGAAACCTTTTAGCAATTTCTCTATAGGTCCACTTTTGCTTATAAAGCCTTTTCATCTCCATAGCCTCTAGCTCCTTAAGTTCCTTAGGACTTAGCTCCAACAATCCGTACTTATATAAAATAAGGTCTGGCAATACTTCTTCTGGAGACAGAATAGCTTCAAGGAGGGCCATATAGTTGTAATTCAGATCATCCATCCTACCCCTCCTCTGTAGGTACTTGCTGGATCACCCTTTTCACATCTTCTACACCATATACTACAGCTGTGACGCCTCCTGCCTTAGCAATATCTCTTAGCACTTTTTCCTGTAGTTTGGTAGCCTTTCCCCTAGGTCTTTTTATTTCTAAAGCTATAAAGTTTCCTTTATAGCAAAGGATAATGTCAGGGATCCCTGCCACCTGATACATCCCTCCGTGGGTTTTAAAAAACCATACCTCCGGAAGCTGCTTTAAATACTGAATGATCTTCTCTTGGATTACCTTTTCCTTCATTAATAGCCCCCTTCCACTGCTTGATAGCTTGTCCTTTTGTCGTATGCTAGGCTTTCTTCTATCTTCTCGTCCTTGGATTTTCCGTATGTTCGTGTAATCCCCATGGCCTGTAAGGCCTTGTCTGGGCTATATCTCTTTGTGATTGATAAATAAAGTGCTAAATAATTCTCCATCATTGGTTGCATCTCGTATCCCCCTCGTTTTCTTATGATCTCTATCCCCAATGGCTCTTTTCCTTGGTTTCCTTGAATCCTAGTTGCTTATGTTCCCCTACCTCTTTTCTCTTGCAATTTTGATAGATAGTATCTAGGAGAACATGATTTAAGGTCTTGGCCTTGTTTAATGCCTCCTTGTCCTTGGTTTCAAAGTAGTCATAGATGGCTGCCAGCATTTCTTCCATAAACTCCTCTATAATACTGTTATTTATATCAACAAAGCTTTCATAAAGGTACAGGGTAGCAGTACTATTTAAGGCCAGCAGGTCTAGGACCATGGATTCTCCCTCTGTCATTTGCTTTGCTTGCTGTAGCTTCCCTTCTTCCTCCAGCTCTTCCTTCAGAGCTTTAATTTTCTTTTCCAGCTTTATAATCTCATCCTTCCACTTTATCTTTGTTTGAGCTGGAAGGGTATCAGCCCTTTCCTTTCGCCTTAATAGCTGCTGAAGTTTTTCTTTTTTATCCATTTTCCCCTCCAGTTCTACTTGGGTACCAATATACTTTGGCAACCTTTTCTATTTTAAAGTGTTGAAATTACTAGGTTTTTATTTTAATTACCAGTTACACCTGTATTTTGGAAATAGTCATCTATTATTTTTGTTATGTTGATTGTAAAGGGACTTTACAGCTATATATATACTATATATATAGGTAACTATGGTAATAGTGGTAATGCAATAGACAAGCCCTTGCAAATGCTATATTATTTTGTTACATCTAAGGTTACAATTTAAAATGTCTGTGTAACAGTTTAAAAGGGCGGAGTTTCTTCTAAATTAGCCATTTCAGATAAATCAAAGCTCACCATTCTGCAGGCCTTCCCCTCTATTTTCTTTACTACTGATCGCCGTTTTGTTCCGTCCTTTTCATAGGTGACATCAATATAGCCTCGGTCTCCAAAGCCCTGCATGATTTTTCTGTAAGAATAGCCCTGCTTGTCTAGGGCCTCCTGCAGGATTTGCGGGAAGACGTAAAACCGATTGTCCTCCATCACTCCGTAGCTCTCCCTCTTGGGATTGCCTTTGAATTGTTCTATATTAGAAATCAACCATCCCTGTATAAATTCGTAGGCCTTCTCCACCATATCGGTATTGATCATATCTTCAAGGTTAGATAAAATTTCATTCCCCATTGCTATGGAGGTATCAGCTTCATCAAATAACCATTTGCTAATCAATTCCTCAGCCAAAATCACCACAGCAACAGAGGATACATGACTGCCTATCTTTTTATGATTTTCATTCATAGCCATCAGTGTTTCTTGTATCTCCTTATGTCTATCCTGCAATTGGTGAGGCTTCAGGTCCTCCATCAGTTTTCCTATAAAGAAGGGTCCTGCCACACCGTAGTTTATGGTGACGATATTATGCATACTTCTGGCGTTATCCTCCTCTTCAAAAGGACTGCCATGGATCTCTAAGGCTCTAGTGTGAACTCCCGTTTGGGATCCCATGGTGGTTAAGGGTTCCTCTCCCGTTGTTAGAACAATACTTCTCCATGATCTTTGATTTTCAAGTCCTCCTGTTTTGGTGCCCCTCACCTTGCTATAACCCATGGAGAGCATATAAACCAAAGTTTCTATGTACTCTTGCTTGCCTCCAGCAACCTGTCTTTCATCAATGCCTAAGGGTAAGTCATTGAAGAAGCTGGCCAGTCTCTCTAACCCTACGTTGGTGGCATTAAAGCTGGTCATTAGCTCATCAGGATTACCCCATACGCTTAGGGCTGCCTTGAGGGCTGCCGTCTTGCCTCCCCTGGAATCCCCCCAATTATGTACAAAGAAGATCCGATGGTTTAGGAGCTTTAATAAGGGTGCTGCAAAGCTACTGGCTAGGATAAAGCGAAAGATGGTGTTTTTTCTAAAGGGTTTTATGGTTTTTACCCAATCCTGTAGCTCCCCTTTTTTACTATAGGCCTCCACCCATTTCCTCTCACTTCTCTCCACATCCAGTACCAAATCCCCTTCCTTCCCTGGAAGAAAGTCCTCACCATGCCAGCCCAGTTGGTTCACCGACTGTTGGGTTTCAATGATATCAAAATTCTCGGCCTCTAGGTTTTCTAGAAACCTTACTAGAAACTTGGCATTTTCTGAAGTGACAGTGACACCTACATCCGCCAGCTTAATGATGGTTCTTGCTTGGAATATGGTGCTTCTCTGCTCCCTTACAAAGTGCCACTTTTTATCTCTATAGAAGGCGATTTCCACCTTTTCCTCCTCCATCCCTAGGGCCTTAATTCTTCTGGCAATCAAGATGGGAGTTCTGCAAACTAAATAGGGTAGCCCTGTTTTAGAGTGAATCATTTCAACGCCCTTTTCTGTCACCCTCCATCCTGCAGGTTGTCTGAGCTTTACCGGGGCGTTAGGAATAAGGTTTTCCTCCTCCTCTTGTAGTTTCGCAAGAAAAATCTCCTCTGGATTCTCCATAACTCTTTTCCAGTTTTCTTGAAAGCTAGCAGGGTCTTTTATATGGAGGTCTGATGGGTCCTTTACTCCTTGAGAGGTGCATTGGATTTTATAAACCCTACCTCGAAAGTGTTTTTCTTCAAGGGTTTTACAAATCTTATCTAAGAAGGTATCCCCTCCAACATCCCCCTCATGGTGGATATATACATCCAGTCCTTGTAATTTCTCTACCCAATCCCTATGGAAGGTGGTGGCCCCTGGGACCCCTAAGGCCTCATCTATGCCATGATGCCATAGGGTGTGACAGTCACTTTCACCCTCCATAAGAAAGACCCTGCCAACCCTCCTAACCTTGCCTAGCTGCCATAAACCATAGAGGCTTACCTTACTACCCCTAGCCCAAGAAAACCGTGTAGGGCTGTCTCTATGGTATCTCTGGCGATTGGAGAGGACCTTGCCTTCCTCATCTTTATAGGGAATAGTGATACCTATTTTTCCGTCTCTTATCCCTAGAGATCTTATAAACTCCTCTGGTAGTTTCTTTTCTCTACAATAGTCCTTGACTGTATATTTCGTTGTTTTCTTATTAGAAAAAGTGTTGGTAGTTACAGGCTCTGAATGGTGGTGGTCCTGTTTATTGTCTTGGTGTTTGTTTGGGTAATTGTCATTGTAGTGGTTTTGGTGAAGCCCTTGGCTTTCCTCCTTCCTCTTTTTGCTTTTATCCTTGGGGAGTTGGTTGGCTTTTCCTCCTTGATTTGCCTTGATTGCCTTGGTGAGGAGAAACTTCTCTCTTTCCTCCTCTTGCTCCCATCCCTGGCCTCTAGCAATAGTGGATTTTCTTCCTTTTCCCTCATCCTTCTTTCCTCTCTTTTTTCTCTTTCCTTCATCCTCTTCATAAATCCCTTCCTCCTTAAGTAACAGCCTATAGGCCTCTTTATTATCAATCCCATGGAGCTTTGCTATAAAGGTAATGACATTTCCCTTCTCACCACAGGCTAAACAATTATATACTCCGGTTTTGATATTGGCACCGAAGCTGGGCTTTGTATCATCATGAAATGGGCATAGCCCTACCAGATTATCACCACTGATTTTTCCTTTTTTGATGTGTCCCTCGTAGAATTTTTTATAATCTATTTTCTCCTCCAAGTTCATCTCTTACCTTGCCTCCCCTACTGCTTTTTCTATTGGGGGCTATAGCCCCCACCCTTCTACAAGGGAAGATTTTCATCCTCTTCTTCTACCTCAATAATGTAGTCATCCATCACCTTAATTTGTCTGGTGATTCTCTTAATTCCCTCAGCAAAAGCTGCCATCTGCTGGGCTGTCTCCTTTTCTAAGACCTCAGCTACAGCAAATTGTACCTGGCTATAGGTAATACCACTGCTACTTTGGGCCTTCTTTAAAGTAATCCTTGTGACCACACTGTAGGATCTATGGCCCTTGGTGATGATACGCTTTGCCATGTAGTTACTGAGATTCTTTAGGCTAGTGGGCGGCAGGGTTAATAAAATTGGTAGCACCTCACCACTTCTTAGGAGATAAATTCTATGCATGTTTTTACAGGCCTTACCCCTACCGTCTTCATCACTACCAAATTGGTTCAGGGGACAGGTTTTACAATCCCCGCCGGGAGTACTTTCTCCCCTTTTTCCATCCATGCTGGAGCAATTGGGAGGATTATTACCTCCACTGTATTTTTCCTGCCAGTAACCATTGACGGGATGATGGTCCACCATCACACCCACAAGCTCCTGTACTAGCTGGGGCTGATCGTCATCCTCACCGGGGATCTCGAAGGCTAGGCCTCCACCGGAGGGAATCTTTGCCCTGTCAAAGAAAATTTCCAATCCCTCCATATCCTCCACCATTGCTTCTTTTATTGCCTCCTCTATTATTGGAGCTTGAAATTCTACCTTTGCTACAGCCTTTTTAGCTCCAGATTTCTTTGCCATATTACTTCTCCTCCTCTTCTTTAAAATACATATAAAGTCTGTCCTCTTCTTCCTGATACTCAATACTGCTAAGGTAATACTTTGGATTATCTGAATCATAGAGTCTATGTTCTTTGCTATAGCTCTTTAAAATTTCCATGAGTTCTCCTATCTTCATCCCAACTACTCCCTCCTATTTTCCCTTCCGCATCCCTAAAGAAGTTTTTTCATAGGTATTGACTAACCCCTCCAGCCATTGTGGCAGTTCATCCTCATTCTCCTCCACCTGCTCCCTTACAAAGGCTGCTAGGCTATTGGCGTTCACTGTTTCATAGACTAAATCTCCGTAACCCTCTTCCTTTAAGGCTGAGAATAGGGCTTCCTTTCTTTCGGGTATGGCACTGGCATAGAGTTTGGTGTTTAAGTAATACATCATGCCTCCCCGGTTAAAGCTTTGCATCTCTTCTTCAATCATGACTTGGGACAGACTTTCCTCTACTGCTTCGATTTTACTGCTAACCTCCTTACGTTCCTCATCCACCTGTTTTTTCCACTCCTTTAGGTCCTTTAAGCTATCTGCCAATTGAAATAGATCCTTCATCTCCCTCTACTCCTTCCCTTGTGATTTTGTTGTTTTCTTCCCCTTCTGCCTCCAGTAGCTTAGCTAAGTGATCCATACATCGGTTTACCTGTAATATAGCTATATCTCGATAGGCCTCCTCTGCATAGTTGAAATTTTGCCAGGCTTGCTCCAGGGCCTCCTGGGCTTCTTTAATCCCTTTATTCAAAATACTCCCTCCAATTGTCCACCACTTCCTTGGCGATGTTTTTCTTTTTCTCTAGGGCTGCCATAATCCTTTCATCCACCGTATTAGGTGCCATCAGATGAATATAGGTGCAGGTGTTCCTCTGGCCAATTCGATGGATCCGTGCCTTGGCTTGGGCGTAGTTGGCATAGTTAAAGTCTAGGCTATAGAAGACGGCTGTATCGGCTGCATGGAGGGTAATTCCCAAGCCTGCCGTTTGGATCTGGGCGATGAAGACTCTGCATTCTTCCTCCTCTTGGAATCGCCTTACCTCCTCCCCTCGGTCCTTTACTACTCCAGTAATGCAGCTATACTCCAGTCCCATCTTCTCCAGCATTTTTCCTATGGCTTTAATCTCCGGCAGGAACCGTGCAAAGATCACCAGCTTTTTCCCTGCAGCCATCAAATCCTCCACAATTTCCTTTAAAACCTCCAGCTTGGCAGTGGATATCTCCTTGGTTATCCCCTCATCTGTGTGGATATAGCCTCCCGTCAGCTGGCTGAGTCTCAATAGTCTTGTTAGAACGTTTTGGGCGGTGATCTCACCCTTTTCCAGTTGTATGTAGCTGTCTTTGACTAGCTTTTTATAAAGGCTTTCTGCCTTTGGCTCCAGCTGGCAGTACCTGATTTCATCGGTGGTTTCTGGAAGATCTAAGGCCTCATCCTTCGTCACCCTGAGGGCAACGCCATGGGCCTTTCTAATAAGTTCATCCATATGTCTATAGCCTATGACCTGATGCTTTCCATAGCCCCCCATAATGGCGTGTCGGGCTTTAAAGGCATAATAGCTTGTCCCAAAGATGCTCTTATCTAAGAAACGATACTGACTCCAAAGATCCAGTGGTGCATTTTGTACCGGGGTTCCCGATAAAATCAGCTTGTATTTTCCTGCATCCCCCAAACGATGGAGGGCTTTGGATTGTTTGGCTGCTGGTGATTTAATCCGTTGGGACTCATCGGCGATGATGATGTCTGGCTGCCACTGGAGAAGCTCCTCTAGGATTCGCCAGGTACCTTCATAATTAATGATTGCGATTTGTAGAGCTTCTTTTGATCTAAAGCTGTTTAACATCTTTATGCGATTTTTACTACTTCCCTCTAGGGCCTTCACTTCATAGGGAAAGGCTCCATACTCCCCTAGCTCCTTAGGCCATACAGAAACTACTGAGGCTGGGGCTATAATTAATGCTTTTCTTGCCTTCCCCTCTAGGTAAATTCGCCCGATAATTGAAATGGCTGTTAAGGTTTTGCTCAACCACAGCCCATTTCAAAGAGGAGGCCAAAGCCTTCCTGCTGGGCTATCATCATTCCATCACCCCCATCATCCGTAGTGCCATATTATAGCCCTTGATTTGATGCTGAAAAGCCTTCACTTTAATGGGCATTGGTGCTATAGGCTCCACATGAAGGGCTGTTTTCTCATCCTCCGTCTTTTTCTTCAAGTCCCTATGGGCTAGGTATAGGTCCTCAAGGCTAGAATCCAGCTTGATAACAGATCTTAATATTTCTATACTCTCTAGGGTGGCAGGAACTCGCCAAACCCTTCCTAAGCCGTCCCATTTTCTTCCTGGTATTTCTTTAATCAATTCTTTGTAGGGATAGCTATCTACAAGAATAATCTCCTTCCCCTTTAGGATCGCCTTCATGCTACCTCCACCCCGAAGGTCAGGTCCTTCCCGTCATTTACCTCTACAAAGCATGCTGTAGCCTCCATAAAAGCTATGGCCTCTCCAATGGTGATTTGATCCCCGCTATTTCTCCATTGAACTGTAATAAATTTTCTCTCCATTTCCTTCCCCCTTTACTTCTCCTTCAATTTAATTCCCTTATTTCATCAAGGTTTGATAAATCCTTCCCAGTGTATTCCTTTAGAAACCTTAGTAGCTCAAATTTAGTAATTTTTAATCGCCCTAGCTTTAGAGCCCTCAAGACCCTGGCATTGATTAGATCATAGACGGCATTTTTGTTGACCTTTAAAATTTGAGCCACCTCCTCTACGGTATATAGATAATCTCCGTGGTTCATTCCATCCCCTCCCTTCTTGTGCTTCTTTACCTACTCCCCCTGTTTAGATGTGATGAAGTTTATTTCTTACTCCTTCTTTGAAAGCTTTTCTACCGGAAAAAGTTCGTCTAAAGGAACCTCTATTGCCTCTGCAATTTTTCTAGCGTTCATCAGACTGGGTACCGTCTTTCCCTTCATCACATCGTAAAAATAGGACTTAGAAAAACCAGTTACTGAAAGAACATAGGATACCTTAATACCTCTACCCTTCAACACTTCTTTGATTTTGTTTTTCATCCCCTCACCTCCTATATATAATTTACCAATTTATCGAACAAATCATAAACCATTAAATTCCCGTTTAATCGAACGTTATTTACGATTAAAGCGAACTTTTCTTTAGTTATCTAAATTTTCCTTATTTTTTTACATTTGTTGTTTCACTTTATCGAACTATTTGGTATAATAAAAGTAGGTTATATCGCACATAGGGAGGTGTCAATTTGACAATAGGTGAACGCATTCGAAAAATGAGGAAGGAAAAAAGATATTCCATCATGGATATTCGAGATCTTACGGGTTTGTCTAAGTCCACCATCAGTGAAGTGGAGAATGATAAAAGTAATCCAACCACAGAAACCCTGCAAAAGATTGCTAAGGCCCTTGGGGTTTCAGTGGATACTTTTTTCAAGGAAGAAACTGATCAGGAAGAGACCCCTGCTTTACCAGTGGAATTTACCACCCCACAGGAGGCTATGGAGTTTATCTTAAAACAGCCGGCCATCATGGGATTTGGGGGATTTGATGCCAATAAGCTAGGGGATGATGAGATTGTAGAGTTTGCAAATGAGCTACTAAGACAGCTGGAGCTTCTATCCTATAAATATAAAAAGTAACGCTTAGGGGTGATGTCTTGTGGAATGGATCGATGAGGTTATTATGGGGTTATTAGATCTTTACGGTACTAGAAATGTTTATGAGCTCTATGATGCTTTAGAAATTTCTATGGTGAAGTTGCCTGAGGATAATGTGATGCTGCAGGGGAATGAAGGCATTTATTTAAGAGACTATCTTGATGGGGAATCCGTCTACATCCGTGATGATTTGGATCCTGAGTATGAGGAGTTTGTCCTAGCCCATGAACTAGGTCATGCCCTACTGCATACCGACATACATACCAATTTTTTTAATGGTATACCTAATCGGGACAAGCTTGACAGGCAAGCCAATTACTTTGCCATTAAGCTTCTAGATTTTGAAGGTAGATTAGACAGTATTGCCCTCGAGGGCTTTACGATAGAACAAATTGCAAGCACCTTAAGTCTTCCTATGATGGGGCTTGCCATGATTAAAGAAATGCAGGAAATCTATAGTGCTTAGCTTTTAAGGAGGTGGTTACAGGAGGAAAAGTAGGATCTATTACAAAGCTGAATATTAGTTGGAAAAGGAAAACTGTAAGGTAGGTGAAGAAAGTGCAAGGTGGTGTAAGAAAAAGAGGTGACAGCTGGTATTATTACTTTGAAGTTGGCAAGGTAAATGGGAAAAGAAAGAAAATCGAAAGGAAGGCTGGCAATACAAAGAAGGAGGCCCAGGAGGCCTTAAGGCAAGCCCTCAATGAATTTGAAAAGGCTGGCTCCATTATTGATGAAAGTGACATTTCCGTAGCAGATTACTTTGACTACTGGCATAAGGAATATGTCATGATCAACTGTAAGCACAACACCCAGATAGGCTATAAGAGTATCATTGAAAACCATATTAAGCCGGCATTGGGGATCTATAGGGTCAGATCCTTATCTCCAGCAGTATTGCAGGAATTCCTAAATAAGAAGTATCGAAATGGCCTGTCGAAGAATACTTTATCTGGTTTTTATGGGGTACTTTCGGGAGCATTAAAAATGGCGGTCTATCCCTATGGGTTTAGGAAGGAAAATCCCATGCAATATGTCTCTATGCCTAAGTACAATGGTGTCAAGAAGGATAAGAATGATCTGAAGGTGATTCCCTTGGATGATTTTAAACGGATAATCGATCGTTTCCCAGAGGGCAGTAGCTTTTATATTCCCCTACAGATTGCCTTTCATACTGGATTACGGGCTGCTGAGGTTTGTGGTCTCACCTGGGATTGTGTGAACCTTGAGAAAAGGTCTATTAAGGTGGAGAAAATCATCATAAAAAAAGACAGGGAATGGGTATTTGGCACCCCTAAGACCCTATCTTCTAATCGTGAGATTTTTATTGGGAATACCCTCATCAACATCCTAAAAAAGCATCGTAAAAATCAAATGGAAAACAAATTGGAGTATGGTAAGCATTACATTGATAGTCACTTTGTATGTACTAAGGAAAATGGAGAATTAGTTTCTCCCGACAGCTTAAAGTATTTAAGTCGTGTGGTGAACTATGAGCTGATGATTCCATTTAACTTCCACTCCCTAAGACATACCCATGCTACGATGCTACTAGAGGCTGGAGCAAATATCAAAGAGATCCAGGAACGATTGGGCCATAGTAAACTTGCCACCACGATGGATACTTATTCCCATATTACCAGCAAACTAAAGCAGGATAGTGTAGATCGTTTTGAAAGCATGATCAAATGATTTGCCACCCATTTAGAAAAAGCGGTGGCAAATGGGTGGCAGGGTGGCAAATTTTAAGATGTTTTAACTCTGAAACCCTTCTAAATCTTAGATAGTTTAGCGACGGTTTCCACATGCGCCGTATGCGGAAACATATCCACTGGCTGGACTTCTACCGTCTTATAGCCTTTTTCTTCTAAATAAGCTAAATCTCTGGCTAACGTGGCTGGGTTGCAGGAAACATAAACCACTCTTTCGGGCTTCATAGTCACAATAGTCTCGAGTACTTTTTCATCACATCCCTTTCGTGGAGGATCTACCACCACTACATCCCCCTTCATTCCTTTTGCATATAATTGGGGAATAACTTCCTCTGCTTTGCCTACATAAAACTCAGTATTATCTAGATTATTAATATCAGCATTTTCCTCAGCATCCCTGATAGCAGTTTCGATTACTTCTACACCGATAACTTTTTTAGCTCTTTGCGCTAAAAATAGGGAGATGGTTCCTATACCACAGTATATATCAAAGACATTTTCCTTCCCCGTCAGCTCTGCATATTCTAAAGCCTTTTCATACAGTACTTTTGTTTGAATAGGGTTTACCTGAAAAAAGGATTGGGCTGAGATGTGGAATTTTAAATCCCCTATGTAATCCACTATCTTATCCTCCCCGTAAAGGGTGATGGTCTCCCTACCAAAAATAACATTAGTGCTTTTGTCATTAATATTTTGAACAATACTCTTTAAGCCCTTCACATTTTTCTGAAGCATTTCTATTAATTGATTTTTTAAGGGTAGGTCTTTCCCGTTGGTAATAATAACCACCATCACTTCGCCTGTAGCAAAACCAACCTTTGTTACCACATGTCGTATAAGCCCTTTCCTAGTTTTTTCATCATATACGGTTATTTTATACTTTTCAATATATTCCCTCATAGTCTTTACAACATCTTTATTGATAGGAGATTGTATATGACAATAGTTTGTATCTACAATATCATGACTGCCTTTTTTATAAAATCCAAGTATCGCCTTACCCTTTATCATCCCTACTGGAAATTGAGCTTTGTTACGATATTCATAGGGATTTTCCATGCCCAAGGTAGGGTGTATAGTTGTGTTAATTTTCCCTATTCTTTCAAGAATTTGTTCTACTCGTTTCTTTTTGATATCCAGTTGAGCTGAATAATCCATATGCATAATTTGGCAACCTCCACATGTGTTGGCCAAATGACATATAGGGTTAATTCTATCTTTGGAGGGTTTTATCATTTGTATGATTCTTCCCTCTCCATAGTTTTTTTTAAGGGACTTAATTTTTACCCTTACCTGATCCCCTGGAATACCTCCCTCAACAAAAACCGTAAAGCCTTCTATTCTACCTATACCTTCACCACTATGGCCTATATCTTCTATTTCAATGGGATATATACTATTTTTTTGTAACATGATGTAACCAGCCTCCTTCTTCCTATCCTTCTTTTGTCGAAATGAATAAGTTCTATATTATTTTACACTATTTTGCCCTTTTCTTGCCAACTTTTGTTTAATGGTTTTTGTTTACCCTAGCATATTGTTATATTATAATATAAGGTAATTACATAAGTTGGACAAGCTTAGAAGGGAGTTGAGTCAATGTCACGTCCTATTAGGGCAATTTTATTGTTAATTATGCTTTTTATAAGTGCTTCAGGTATACCCCTATATGCTGATACACCCACATTGAGCTTTGATTTTTCTCTACCCTTTAAACCATCTACTGATGAGATAATTGCTGTTGACAGTAGTATAACCATGGTTTCCTCATCTGACCCAGAATTGCAGCTAAGTTTAACAGGAGATACTACAATTTTTCCACTAGAATTTAATCAAGAAAAACCTGTAGAGTTATCCTTATATTTTCAAGATAGACTTATCACTACTATTGATACTCCAGAAATAACTATCAGCCATGGTATGCCTACAGTCATTCATATGAAACTTCCTCAAAATCTTTTTGATGTACCCAATGGTAATTACGAGTTGGCAGTAAAGTTACATATAGACAATATAAAAAATCCTACCCTCTCCAGTAGGGTTGCTATAACCTATGATACAGAAACTACTTACCTTCCAGCTTTAAATGCTATTGACAGAAATGAAACTGCATTAACCTTGTATTTCCCAGACAATAATATAAATCATTTAATTCCTATTACACGAGTTATTCCATTTACTAGAACTCCTTTGAGAAGTACCATCGATAACCTCGAAAAAGGTCCTAGAGAAAGCCTAGGTTTACCTACAGGTTCTCCAATTCCTACTGTTCAAAGACTTAACTTAAGTAGAGGCATAGCTAACGTGTATTTACCAATGGATATTGGCACCTATGATACTTATGCTACTTCTGCTAGAGTAGCAGTGGAAAGTTTGTTGAACTCACTCACCTCCATCCACGAGGTTCAAGGTATCCAATTTTACTTTGACAATAAAATATTGGAGGCTAAGTTTCATGGTAGAGTTGTAAGCGAGCCCCTTTATCCATCTAAAAATCCTATGTTTTATATTGGTTATCTAACCGATACAAGTCGTATCCTATTAGTACCTATGTCCATGGATTTACAACAGTCTTCTATCGAAGCAATTTTTGAAGGGCTAAAATATAGTAGTGGGACTCTTCCCTACGAGTATCGTTTATTGCCTACAGTTCCAGAAGATGTTGCTCTGTTGGGTTATAGCATAGAAGATAAAGGGCTGAAATTAAAATTTAATGATGCATTTTTAAAGATTTATGAAAATAGCTGTAACAAAATATCTCTCATGGTGGATTCTATTGTCTATACCTTTACTTCCTTAGAAGATATAGACTATGTAGAGCTTCAAGTAGAGGTTGAAAATAGTAGTGCTATAACAGGAGATTCAATTTTCAATAAACCTTTAAGTCCTTCTCCTTATATTAATCCAGAAGAATAAACCTAAAACCTAGACGGCAGCTTAGCCGTCTTTTTTTTGCAAAAAAAGAGCACAATACGTGCTCAACAAAAGATTAGAATCAGTCTACCTCTTACTTTTCAATTGTTTTTGAAATAAACCTGTTAAGGATTATTCACCAATAAATTGAAAATTATACCTTTTACAAGGGATTAAAAGCTTTATGATTACTTTCTATAGTAAAGCATAAAGGTACCTTCATCAATCATCCTTTTAATTTTTTTCTTAACAATTGTCTTTATGGCCCCTCTTATGACGGGGATAACTAAAGAAAAACCCATTACATCCGTGAAAACTCCAGGGGTTAACAGTAGAGCTCCCCCCACAATAATACACATGCCATTGATTAACTCATCTCCCGGCATTCGACCTTGACTCATCTCTAACTTGATTCTTCTAAGTACACCCTTACCTTCGCTTTTAGCTAAATAAGCGCCTACTATCCCTGTTAGAAAAACAATCAGTAGGGTGTACCAAATCCCTATGTAACCGCTTAGCTTTAATAATAATGCTAATTCAACAATGGGAACAATTGTAAATAACAAAATAAGTTTTAATAGCATATAAACACCTCATTAGAAATTTTTTATAAGAGCTTCGTACATTGCAGGATGAAGCTTTTTAAAATTCACGGGTCGTAAATCCTTATTTACAAAGGCATGGGTTGTTGTCCCCATTGCCAGTATTTTTTCATCTATTTTTCGTATAATGGTATATTCAAAGGTAATTCGAATTCCTTGTAGATCTTTTATGGATGTTTCTATAATAATTTCATCATCATATTTAGCAGGTTCCTTATAGCGACAATTTACTTCCACCACCGGTAGCATTATGTTTTCCTTCTCCAATTGTTTATAGGAATAACCCATTTCTTTTAAAAATGTAGTTCTGCCTACTTCAAACCATGTAAAGTAATTGCCATGATATACTACACCCATTTGGTCAGTTTCTTGATATCTTACTTGAATTATACTATGACTTTTCCTCAATTATACTACCTCCTATACTATCATTATGCTCTATTTATAAATTCTATATAAAAAATTTTTTTCCTTTTTATTTTCTCAATAGCAAAGGAGAGAATTTCTTCTCTCCCTTAATTTAGTGGGTTTTGCCCAGATAAGCCTCTAAAATAGACTTATCCTGTAAAATCTCCTGTGCATCCCCTTCTTTCTTTATGATACCCTGTTCTAAAACATAGGCTGTATCAGCAACAGAAAGGGCCTTATAGGCATTTTGCTCTACCAATAGAATGGTTTTGTTCATCTTTTTAATATCTTCAATAATTTCAAAAATAGTTTTTACCAATAATGGTGCCAAGCCTAGGGATGGTTCGTCCAGAAGAATTAAATCAGGGTTTCCCATTAAACCCCTACCCATAGCCAACATTTGTTGCTCACCACCACTAAGGGTTCCTGCCATTTGATTGATTCTCTCTTGTAGTCTAGGAAATAATTGGTATACCTTTTCTAAATCCTCGTTTATTTTTTTCTTGTCATTTCTCAGATAAGCACCCATCATCAAGTTATCTTTTACAGTTAGGTTTGCAAAGATCAACCGTCCCTCAGGCACTTGGCAAATACCTAGGTCCACAATCTTATGGGGAGTTTTAGGAAGTTCCTTTCCTTTATAGGTTATAATTCCTTCCTTTGGCTTTACCATTCCGGATATGGCATTTAATAAAGTAGACTTCCCGGCACCGTTTGATCCAATAATAGAGACAATTTGTCCCTCCTGTACTTCTATATTGATCCCTCGCAAGGCATGAATTCCACCATAATACACATTTAAATTTTTTACCCTTAGCAAATGACATCCTCCTCCCCAAGATAAGCCTCGATAACCTTTGGGTTTGTTTGTATTTCTTGGGTAGTTCCCTCCGCCAGCTTTTTACCAAAGTTTAAAACCACAATTTTATCACAGATCCCCATAATTAGGTCCATATGATGCTCTATGACCAACACCGTAAGATCAAATCTTTCTCTGATTTCTTTAATAAGATGCATTAGTTTTATTGTTTCATCGGGATTCATTCCCGCTGCTGGCTCATCCAACAATAATAGTTTGGGTTTTAAGGCTAATGCCCTAGCAATCTCCAGTCGCCGCTGCAGACCATAGGGTAAATTGGCAGCAACAACATCCCTTCTATCCTTAAGTTCCATAATGTCCAACAGGTCATCCACTTGTTGAAACAGATTTTTTTCACCTCTTCTAAATTTTTTATTTCTAATAACTGCGTCTAAAATACTATAATCTGTATTATAATGACAAGCTGTTAGTATATTTTCATAGGTTGTAAGCTTTTTAAACAGACGAATATTTTGAAAGGTTCTGGTTATACCTGTATCAGCAATTTCATAGGGCTGTAGACCATTGATTCTTTTTCCTTCAAAGATAATTTCTCCTTCTGTAACATTATAAATGCCTGTAATTAAGTTGAATATTGTGGTTTTCCCAGCACCATTGGGTCCTATTAATCCTGAAATGCTTTCTTTTTCCACTTGAAACCTCATATTACCAACAGCCGTTAGACCTCCAAACTGCTTTGTTACATTTTTTAATTCTAATATTACTGTCATTTGCCATCTCCCCCCACCGTATGTTTTTTCTTTCCAAAGGATGTTATACGAGAGAACAGTTTTTTAATATTAGTTATAGTAATTTCATAACCACCCATTAGACCTTGAGGTCTTGTAATCATAATGAATATTACTGCTGCTCCATAAACCACCAAACGCCATCTATGAAAGGTTCTTAAAACCTCTGGTAAAGCGGTTAAGGTTATGGCTCCAATGATACTGCCGGATATACTTCCCAGCCCACCAAAAATTACCATGATGGTTAATTCTGTAGATTTTATCAACTGAAACATCCTTGGTTGTATGAAACCAGTATAATGGGCCAACATACCACCGGCCACCCCTGCATAGGCGGCACTAATAACTAAGGAAATCATTTTGTATTTAAACACATTGATACCTATAATCTGAGACGCCATTTCTTCTTCTCTGATTGCCTGCATATTTCTACCATGTCTTGACTTAATTAAATTTACTAAAATGATAACGGCAATAATATTAATAATAACTACATTGGTCAAACTTGTTTTTAAATCTATACCAGGCCATCCTCTAGCTCCTCCAAAGTACTGGACATTATCTAAAATCAACCTTATGGCTTCTCCAAACCCTAATGTTGCTATGCAAAAATAGTCCCCCTTGAGGTTTAATGTGAGCTTTCCAATAATAAGACTTACCAATGCTGCTGCCAAACCACCTAAAGCCAATCCTAAAAGAAAGGGAACATTAAACTTCATTGTTGCTACAGCAGTTGCATATGCCCCTACTGCCATAAATCCAGCATGTCCAAAGGAGAAAAGTCCTGTGAAACCTGTTAATAATGATAAGCCTAATACGGCTAATAGATAAATACCTGATAAAATTAAAATTCCTTGAATATAATACCAACCCATTATGCCACCTCCTATGCTTTGTCCTCTGTTATTTTTCCCATTAAGCCACTGGGGCGGAAAATCAATACAGCAATTAACAATATAAAAGCTATAAGATCCCTATATTGTGATGATATATAACCTGCTGTTAAGGTTTCTATCACACCCAACAGCACTGATCCTATTACTGCTCCAGGAAGACTTCCTAGACCACCAAATACAGCAGCAATAAAGGATTTCATGGTGATAAAGCCAATTTGAGGATATACAGTATATTTCATACCAAACAATACCCCTGCAATTCCTGCCAACAATCCACCTAAAGCAAAAACAATGAAAATAATTTTATCGGTATTAACCCCCATTAAAGTACTGGCACGAATACTGTAGGCTGTTGATTTAATAGCCATACCGGTTTTAGTTTTTTCAATAATATAGATTAAGATAAGTAAGCTTATTCCTGAAATTACAAACATGATAGCATCCAATCTACCTATAGAAATACCCCCTAATTTAAATGGGGTTGTAGAAAAAACCCTAGGATAGGTTCTAAAGGTAGGACCTATTGTCGCAATAACAATGTTTTCTAAAAATATAGAGGCTCCCATTGCAGAAATAATAAAATATAAAAAGGGGGCATTTCTTTTTCTTAGGGGTCTGTAGGCAATCCTTTCTATCGTAACAGCTAAAAGGCCAGCCCCTGTGGCAGCTAAAGCAAAGGCCATCATAAAGGGTAACTGAAAGATAGTCATTAAGAAAAAACCCATATAGGCTCCCATCATAATAACCCCTCCATGGGCAAAATTACTGAAATTCATAATACTATAAACTAGGGAATAACCTACTGCCATCAACGCATATACACTGCCAATAGACAATCCATTGATGATTTGCTGAAAAAAAGCAGACATAGTTTACCTCCTTTACGATAATCCTCATTAGCTAATTAAAAGTACCTGTATCTTTAAAAATTTATTAGTAGTATTATGTAGAATAGAGAGGGTAAAACCCTCTCTATAAAACTAGTCTGCAGAGTATTTTTGTTGGAAGATATAATCACTATCTACAATTTTTATAATAGCTGCATCTTTTCCTTCAGGATTGTGGGTCTCTGGACTAATATTAATTTGTCCTGTTATTCCCTTAACACTTACACCTTTTAGCGCATCCCTTATAGCAACAGAGTCAAAGCTGTCAGCATCTAGAATAGCTTTTTCCAATACTCTAACTGCATCATAGGCAAGATATCCATTTAATTCTACTGGTAAATTGTACTTTGCTGTATATGTAGCTTTAAAATCTTGAACCTCTGGA
Source organism: Natronincola ferrireducens (assembly GCF_900100845.1). Taxonomy (NCBI): domain Bacteria; kingdom Bacillati; phylum Bacillota; class Clostridia; order Peptostreptococcales; family Natronincolaceae; genus Natronincola; species Natronincola ferrireducens. The sequence continues at coordinate 29,067 of NZ_FNFP01000008.1, forward strand.
TCAGCAAAGTCTAAGTGGTTTACAAAATAACTTCCTTCAACAGCTTCTGCTGCCATTTCCAACAATACTTCTGATGGCCAGCCGTCACCACCCATTAATACAGCATCAATTCCCAATTCCCTTGCTTGATTAGCACTCAGTGCAACTTCCTTAAAGAAGTAAGGCATAAATAATACTTCTGGATTGGTTCCTTTAATTGTACTTAGCTGAGGTCTAAAGTCTACATCACCGAATTTAAAAGCTTCCTTTGCAACGATTTCTCCACCTTTTTCTACAAAAGTCTTTTCAAAAAATTCTGTCAAACCTTGGGAGTAGTCGTCAGCCACGTCATATAAAATAGCTGCCTTTGTAAATCCAAGTACATCTATGGCATAGCCAGCAGCTACAGCCCCCTGATATGGATCGATAAAGCATACTCTGAAATTAAATGGCTTTACGTTTCCATCATCATCTATTGTTACCTTTGGATTTGTAGCAACAGTGGCAATGCCAGGCACCTGCATATCTTCTAGTACAGAGGATATAGCAATAGCTTGACCACTGGCATTAGGACCAATAACCGCTACAACATTATCTTGAGAGGTTAATCTTCTTACAGCATTAACAGCCTCCATAGCATCCCCACGGGTATCATAACCTATAACATTGATTTGTTTGCCTAGTAAACCACCCTTTTCATTAATTTCTTCAAACAGCATTTTTACAGTATTAAACTCACAGTTACCCCACACTGCCTGGTCTCCAGTTAAAGAGCCAATCCAACCAACATTTACAACCTCAACATCACCACTGACTTCCTCACTATCTTCATCTGTACCTACAGGCTCTGCCGGTGGTTTCTGGGCACATCCTGTAACAACTAAACTTAAAATAAGTAACGTAGAAACTAATAAAAAGAATAATCTTTTTTTCACTTTTTCTCCCCCTTATTTCTTTTTTATAATTTTTTTATGTTTCCTTGTAATCCTTTTTTTCTAATAAACAGCATCACCCCTCACTGGGAATTTAAAGTTATATTTGTTAATGCTTTAAAAATGTTATAACTTTTTAAAATTATATTTTCTACATTTGCAATGTTTTTTTATAAATTTTTCAGCATTTTATTTTTTATATATGAATAAATGTTATAAAACATGTCTTTTATTTTTCTAAACACTGATAATCTACAAAAAAAGAGCCTACAATTTTTGTAAGCTCGAGAAAAAATTTTCCTTTATACAATTTATATGAATAAAGGGGGAGAATGTTTACTTTATAATATCAGTATATGATAAGTGTTTATTTATTGTGTTATTATTAGGTAAATTTTAAGTTATAAAATTATAACACTCTTGTTTTTCCACTGTAAATTAACCCTGTATTGGCATCTACCGTTACAATGTCTCCATTTTTTAGCTTCCTAGTAGCGTTGTCAGCACCAACTACCGTTGGCTTTCCAAGGTTTAATCCTACAATGGCTGCGTGACTGGTAAGTCCTCCTTCTTCTGTTACCACAGCTCCAGCTTTTTGCATAAGGGGCATTAGATGTTTATCGCTAAACTGTGTAACTAAGATATCTCCTTCCTCTATTTGAGTAGCTTCATCTATAGCGGCATCTACGATAACTACTTTCCCAGTAGCAGCCTTCTTGCCAATACCAGTTCCACTTAATAGGATATCTCCAACAATATGGGCTTTAATTAAATTGGTAGTTCCCGCTACCCCAACAGGAACACCAGCAGTAATTACTACCAATTCACCCCTATGAATCAACCCTTGTCCTAATGCCCTTTGAACAGAAATATCAATAATATCGTCTGTTGATTGAAGTTCTTCAGTCAGTATAGAATAAATCCCCCACATTAGACTTAATCTTCTTGTTACCCTTTCAGATGTGGTAGCAGCAATAATTGGTGCTTTGGGACGGAACTTTGAAACCATTCTAGCCGTGTAGCCTGATGAAGTAGCAGTAATGATAGCCGATGCCTGTAAATCCATAGCAGTAACACATGTAGCATTACTAATAGCATCGGTAATCGTCATTTCTTTTTCAATGGCTTTGTTTCTAAGTAACCTTCTATAATCTATGGATGCTTCAGTTCTTCTAGCAATATTGGTCATAGTTTTTACAGCTTCAACAGGATATTTGCCAGCGGCGGTTTCTCCCGATAGCATAATGGCATCTGTACCATCTAAAATAGCATTAGCCACATCGGTTACCTCTGCTCTAGTGGGCCTAGGATTTCTCATCATAGAATCCAACATTTGTGTAGCTGTAATAACAGGCTTTCCTACTTTATTGCATTTTTTAATCATCATCTTTTGTACTAAGGGGATTTCTTCAGTAGGGATTTCTACACCTAAATCTCCTCTAGCCACCATGATTCCATCGGAAACCTCTATAATCTCATCTAGGTTATCTACTCCCTCTTGATTTTCAATTTTAGAAATAATTTGAATATGTTCCGCCCTGTTATCTTCTAATATTTTCCTAATAGCCAACACATCTTCAGCCTTTCTAACAAAGGATGCTGCAATAAAATCAATGTCCTGATGAATACCAAACTTAATATCCGCCTCATCCTTTTCAGTAATAGCTGGAAGATTAATTTTGACTCCGGGAACATTTACCCCCTTATGATTTTTTACTACCCCTGCATTCTCAACAACACACTCGATGTCTGTATCATTAAAGATCCTTCGTACCCTTAATCCAATTAAACCGTCATCTATTAAAATAGTGTCCCCTACTTTTATATCTTTGGCTAATCCTTCGTAGCTCACACTACAAATAGTGTTATCTCCTAAAACTTCTCTAGTGGTAATTGTAAAGGTTTGACCCTCCTCCAAATATACTTCTGGATCTTTAAATTTTCCTGTTCTTATTTCAGGGCCCTTGGTATCTAAAAGAATAGCTACAGGTACATTAATGGCTGTTCTTATTTTCTTGATAGTTTCTATTCTTTTACCGTGTTCTTCATGGTTTCCATGAGAAAAGTTTAATCTTGCAACATTTAATCCATTTTCCACTAATTCCTGAAAGATTTCAGGGTTTTCACTGGCTGGGCCTAAGGTACATACTATTTTAGTTTTTTTCATAATTTTCTTCCTCCCCTATATTGATAGTATATCTGCTAATTCATAAGTGCCTTTGTCCAATTGTTTTTTTATCTCTAATGCTTCTTGAATATCGATACTTATAATATCACTACCCTTTATACCTATGGCTAAGCTTCCTTTTCCCTCCAACAACAGGTCTACTGCTTTAGCCCCCATTTTGCTTGCTAAAACCCTATCAAAGGCTGTAGGACTACCGCCCCTCTGTATATGTCCCAAAATAGTGGCTCTAGTTTCAATTCCCGTTTTTTCTTCAATAGTAGCACCTAATTCAATGGCTCCACCAACTCCTTCTGCTAGAAGGATAATACTATGTAGTTTTCCTCTATTTTTTCCTTTTATAAGCTTTCTACAAACCTGATCAATGTTCAAGCCTACCTCGGGAATAATAATACTTTCTGCTCCCCCTGCCAAACCAGCATGTAGGGCGATGTCCCCACAGTGTCTTCCCATTACCTCTATTATATTGGCTCTACCATGGGAAGTGGAGGTGTCTCTAATTTTACTTATAGCATCTACCACTGTATTTACAGCGGTATCAAAGCCTATAGTATAATCCGTATATTCTAAATCATTGTCGATGGTTCCTGGTACACCGATAGTTGGAATCCCTAGCTTACTTAAGGCTTCAGCCCCCTTTAAGGAGCCATCTCCACCAATAACCACCATTCCTTCAATACCAAATATCCTCATGACATTTAGAGCTTTTTTTCTTCCCTCTTCAGTTCTAAATTCATCACTTCGAGCTGTTCGCAGCATAGTCCCCCCACGATGAATAATGTCTGCAACAGAGGACAAATTCATTTCTTCCAGCTGTCCATGAATCAAACCATCATAACCTCTTTTTACCCCTATGACCTTACACCCTTTTGAGATTGCATTTCTTACAACTGCTCTTATGGCAGCATTCATTCCAGGAGAGTCTCCTCCACTGGTTAATACCCCTATTGTTTTCATGATATTACCTCCATTTCATCCTACGGGGACTGATTTTGTCCCACGGAACAAATATTGTCCCATTAGTTTTTATTTCAAAATACATACCAGGCCTATAGATTAACTATAGGGCCTGATGTAATAAAATCGTATGGGCTTCCTCCACTTCAGATCTAGGAACCAGTACTTCGCATGTTCCATTTTCATTGTTTTTGCTAATTGGTTTTATTTTCACTAAGAAGCCTTCTTTTACTAATATTTTTTCAATATATTCCGCGTCTTCTTTAGTATTTGTCATGTATACAACTGTCCACATTTTATTTAAGGCCTCCTTTATCATCATTATCCTTCAGCAATATTGTTTTTATGCACAATTTCTTATTATCAATTATATATAATTTATCACCTATTTTCAAATGTATTTGATAGATACTTGCAAATTTTATTTAATCCCCTTTTTTACTTTTACAGCTTCTTCACCAAAAATACTGATTAACTCCTTGATTAACTCCTCACTTAATTTTACCCATAGGTCTCTATCAGCCCTCAGAGTTTTATGATCCTTTTCTATATAAACATAGACTGGAACATTACCATGGTATTTTTTAAAAATATGTTTTGCTTTTTTTACTAGAACGATATCTTCTTCATCTTTGATTTTAACATATAATTTGTTGGTTTCCATCTTTATAAGGGGTTTTATTTTATTGGTTAAAAGCTTTGGTTTTTCTTCATCCTTCAAATTTAATGTTCCTTCCATAAGAAGAAAATTACCTTCTTGTAATAAATGATCATGATTATCAAATATTTTAGGAAAAACAATGCACTCCATAGTACCAAATAAATCCTCTAACGTGATAAAAGCCATCAGTTGATTATTTCTAGTGGTTTTTGTCGTCTTTTCTAAAATCATTCCACCAATTCTTACCTGTTGTCCATCCTTATATTCACTTTCTTCAGGATTTTCCATGATTTCTATAAAATCATGACTATTAGCAGTTGTCAAACACTTTAACTCCTGTTGAAATTCCAACAAGGGATGCCCACTAATGTAAAGACCTAATACATCCTTTTCCATGTTCAATTTTATTTTATCGGTAAACTCCTTGATATTAGGTAGAGGATCTGTTTTGAAGGATGTATTGGAATCTCCTGTCATATCAAAAATCCCAATCTGTCCCTGTATATTTCTTCTCTTATCTTGATTGACGCTATCCAATATTCTTTCATATACCGCCATTAGCTGAGCCCGTAGGATATTTAAATTGTCGAAGGCTCCACATTTTATTAAGCTTTCCACTGCTCTTTTATTTAAATCCTTAGCATCCACCTTTTGACAGAAGTCTGTAAAACTTGTAAACCTGCCTTTTTCTCCTCGGGTTTTCACCATAATCTCAATCATACTCACACCTACATTTTTTACAGCCGCCAATCCAAATCTTATTTTCTTTCCCTCTACTGTAAAGGTGCCAAAGCTTTTGTTAATATCTGGGGGGAGAATGTCTATTCCCATACGTTTGCAATCCTGAATATATTGGGCTACCTTTGAAGTATTTCCCATAACACTGGTAATCAAGGCTGCCATAAATTCCACAGGATAATGGGCTTTTAAATAGGCTGTCTGATAACCTAAAACTGCATAGGAGGCACCATGGCTTTTATTGAAGGCATAGTTGGCAAAATCAATCATATCATCATATATTTTATTACCAATATCTTCTGGCACACCATTTCTTATACATCCCTGGATCTCTATATTCCCCTCATCATCTTCCTTACCATAAATGAAGTATTGTCTTTCTTCCTCCATCACATCCATTTTCTTTTTACTCATTGCCCGACGTACTAAATCACTTCTTCCGTAACTATATCCAGCCAATTCCCTTACAATCTGCATGACCTGCTCCTGATATATAAGACAGCCATAGGTAACCTCTAGGATAGGCTTCAGCTTTTCATGTAAATATTCTATTTTTGAAGGATCATTTTTATAGGCGATATATTTAGGTATGGAGTCCATTGGGCCTGGACGAAATAGAGAAATACCGGCAATAATATCTTCAATGGAGGTAGGTTTTAAATCCTTCATAAATTGTATCATGCCAGCACTTTCCAACTGGAATAACCCCAAAGTATCTCCTCTGCTAATGAGCTGATATACCTTTTTATCATCATAACTGCAATTTGAAAAATCAATTTTTATACCATGATTTTCTTCAATAAGCTTCTTAGCATCTTTTATCACTGTTAAAGTTCTAAGGCCGAGAAAATCCATTTTCAATAAACCTAATTCCTCTAGAGTTCCCATGGGGAATTGAGTGGTTACACTGTTATCATGCATATATAAAGGTACATATTCATCCAACGCCTTTTTAGAAATCACAACACCGGCAGCGTGGGTAGAAGCGTGTCGGGGCATACCCTCTAGCTTTTTTGCCATTTCTATTAAATACTGGGCTTCTTGATCCTCATCATATAGCTTCTTTAGTTGGGGATTGATTTGGAGGGCTTTATTGATGGTCATGCCTATGGCAAAGGGAACCTCCTTAGCAATCCTATCTACTACGTTATAGGGTAAATTCACTACCCTCCCTACATCTCTAATGGCAGCCCTTGCCGCCATCGTTCCAAAGGTAATAATTTGTGCTACCTTTTCCTCACCGTACTTTCTTTTTACATATTCAATAACCTCTTCACGGCGCTCATAACAAAAATCTATGTCAATGTCTGGCATAGATACCCTTTCAGGATTTAAAAACCGTTCAAAAATAAGATTATATTTAATAGAGTCAACATCAGTTATCTCCAATGTGTAGGCAACAATACTTCCAGCAGCACTTCCCCGCCCAGGACCTACTGGTATATTATGGTTTTTAGCATATTGGATAAAGTCCCAAACGATAAGGAAGTATTCAGCATAGCCCATCTCCTCAATTACCCTTAACTCGTACTCTAGACGTTCTTCAATTTCTGGAGAGGGAGAACCATACCTCTTTTTTAACCCCTTGTAGCATTGTTCCCTGAAATACTGTTGAACATTGTACCCCTGTGGTGTATGATACTGGGGAAGATGTATTGTATTAAAGTCAAAATCTACATTGCACCTTTCAGCAATTTTAACTGTGTTTTCCAACGCCTCCTTGGCGTAGGGAAACAGTGCCTCCATTTCTTCAGTAGATTTTAGGTAAAATTCATCATTGGGAAACTTCATTCTATCTTTATCTTCTAATATCTTACCTGTCTGGATACAAAGTAAAATATCATGGGCCTCTGCATCCTCCTTATTGATATAGTGAACATCATTGGTTGCCACTAAAGGTATTCCTGTTTCTTTACTGAGTCTCAGCAGTTGCTGGTTTACTTCTTTTTGTTCCTTTAAATGATGATCCTGTAGCTCTAGATAAAAATTATCTTCTCCATAAATTCCTCGTAGCCTAATTGCCAGTTCTTTGGCTTTTTCATAGCTTCCCTTCAACAAGTACTGTTGGATATCCCCTGCTAGACAAGAGCTTAGAACAATCAATCCCTTACTATATTTTTCAAGTTCATTATAATCTACCCTAGGTTTATAGTAAAAGCCATATAAATAGGATTTAGACACCAGTTTAATTAGGTTTTGATATCCCTCCATATCCTTTGCCAGCAAAACCAAATGACCTTGGTGTTTATCTCGGTTAGGATCCTTATCCTTCATGGTACGAGAAGCTGTATAGACCTCACACCCTATAATAGGTTTAATACCTTTTTTGATAGCTGCCTTATAAAAATCTATCACACCAAACATGCTGCCATGATCAGTAATAGCCAAGGCCTTCATGCCCAATTCCTTGATCCTATCCATAACCTTATCGATGGTTGTAAAACCATCTAATAGACTGTACTCTGTATGGACATGGAGATGAACAAAATCCCCAGCAAATCCCTCCTTAGATCCTTCTTTCATTTTTTATCACATCCTTTCTCTATATTAGCCATCTTATTTTGATAAACTAAATGTACCATATTCTCCTTGATATTGAAAGGGATTAGACCAGGAAAACCTTTCTTATACAGCAAAAGTCCTAAAGGGTATTCTAGTATTTTATAGGCTGTATACTTAGAAATTACTTTAGGACTTACTTGATTTAATTTAACTGTTGTGATGCAAGCTATATATAGTCTCTAGGGCCAATAAAATCTCTCTTTTTTCTCCCTCTGCAGCAGCGGCTTCATTTTCAACATAATCATTTATGCCATCCTTAACATTTCCTTCATACTTAACGACATTGTTCAATATGCTGGCGGCATGTACCCCCCGCAGTTGAGCAAGGGTAAAGAGTGTAGCCGTCTCCATATCGGAAGCTATTACCTTCTTTGAATTCCAAAATGCCATAATCTCCTCTTCATTATCAATATAAAAGGAATCATGACTTCGTATAATACCACAGTGATTTTTATATTTTAGACGGCTGCAGGTTTCTAAAATCCTATAGGTTAATTGAATATCCGCTACGGCAGGATAGTTTTCCAAAACATACATTTTGGAGGCGCCATCCTCTCTGACGGCTGCTGTGGCTATAATTAGATCCCCAATCTCAATATTCCACTGTATTGCTCCACCACTACCTATTCGTATAAAATATTTAGCCCCACAGTCAATTAACTCTTCTACTGCAATAGCTGTAGAAGGACCTCCTATACCGGTAGAGGTAATGGTCACAGCAACTCCTTTATAATAACCCTTTATGGTTCTAAACTCTCTATTAAAAGCTACTTCCTGACAGTCCTCTAGGTATGCCGCTGCCCTTACAACCCTCTGGGGATCCCCTGGTAAAATTACATATTTTCCTACATCATTAGCATCACACAGAATGTGAGGTTGCTTCATTTCATTCACCTTCCCATTATTCAACATTTAACAATGCTTCTAATATTGCCTCCGATAAGCTTGGATGTATAATTAAATTTTGTTTGATTTCTTCACAGGTTACTCCTTTTTGTATTAAAAGCCCCATCAAACCTATATATTCCGATACATCCTGACCTACCATCCATAAACCTAGTACCTTATCATCTTCTGCTACCAATACTTTAACGAAGCCTTCCTTAATGTCTTTAGAAAATCCCCGCCAAGTATCTGCAAAATTATAATAGCCCTTCCTATAAGGGATCTTTTTTTCTATCAACTCCCACTCTTGAAAACCTACACCAGCAATTTCAGGTATGGTAAAAACAGCTCTAGGTAGTTCTTTATAATTCATGATTACATTTTTATTGTTTAAGATATTATCTGCTACAGCAATTCCCTGCTGTATTGCTACATGAGCCATACCCAATATGCCATTGATATCCCCTATTGCATAAATTGAGGTGATATTGGTTTTTAGGTTATTATCTACAACAATTTTATCCTTTTCTAAATGAACTCCTAATTTTTCCATACCTTTAGGGAAGTTAGGTATTCTTCCCACCGTAACCAGTACCTTATCTCCTTTAATTTTTTCACCGTTATTTAAGGACACCACCTGCTTACCCTCTTCTTCTTGGATTGCTGTGGCCCTTAATCCTTTATATATTTTGATACCACGCTTTTTAAAGTAGGTTTCTAAAGGCTTTACTAAATCATCATCGTTTCCCTCTAGGAGTTTTGTGGTTTTTTCCACTAAAACCACTTTTACACCAAGTTCAGCAAAAAGTGAAGCGAATTCACACCCCTCCACATTTCCACCAATAATAATGATGGTTCCAGGTAACTTTTCTAAAGCAACAGCCTCTTTGTGGGTAATGATTGTCTGTTGATTTGCTTGAAGGTTTTCTAACCCCCAAGGCTTTGTTCCAGTGGCAATTACCACATATTTAGCCTTTATTGTGTTATTATCTATTTCATAAGTATTTTTATCAATAAAACTACCCTCGCCAAAGTATACATCAATATTGGCTTTTAGAAGCTTCTTTTTCATCTTTTCTTCTATGACCAGCATTTCTTTTTCATAGTGTTGCAATCCTTCTTCTGGTATAAGTGGATATCTATTATGACGATATGTTTTTCCATTTATGACAGATCGTAAATCATCTAATATATTTTTCACAGGTAAACAGCCCCATCGAAGACCTGTACCTCCTAGTTCTTCTTTTTCCACTAAGGCAACCCTCAGGCCACCTCTAGCACAGTGTAATCCGCAATAATAGCCAGCAGGACCTCCCCCAATTATTAATACATCGTATGTCTCCCTTTTCATGGTTGCTGTAAAGCTCCTTCCTCTGCTTGTGTTTTTTTTCTTTTTGCTATATGTCTCTTGGTTACAATAAATAAGGCAATTACTGTTACTAAGTAAGGAATCATTTGGGTAAATTGAGAAGGTATTCCTACTACCTGCAGCCTAATACCCAATGCATCAAAGAAACCAAACAACAAGGCCGCTCCAAAGGTTTTAATGGGATTAGAGGCTCCAAATATAATAGCCGCCAATGCAATAAAACCTCTATTGGCACTCATATTTTCAGTAAAGAGTGTTAAATATCCCAATGAAAGATGGGCTCCTGCAAAACCACATAAAACACCGCAGGCAATGGAACTAATATACTTCATTTTCCTAGGGCTAACCCCATTAGTTTCTAAGGCTTCAGGATATTCTCCAGCAGCTCTAATCCACATACCATAAGGGGTTTTATATAAAAACAAATAAGCTATAATCACTAAAATCCAACTAATATATACAAAAATTGAATGATTATTAAACATAATATCTAACATTGGAATTCCTCGAAGGAAGGGAAAGTTCAATCTAGGTAATGGGATGATATCCGGGGATGAAAAGGCTCCCTTTACACCAAAAATACTTCTTAATAAAAAGATAGTTAGTCCACCCGCAAATATATTGATAGCTATCCCTATAATAAATTCATCGGATTTTAGTTCTATAACAAAGAAGCCAAATATAAGACCTATAATCATACCTACCACCACTGCCAGCATAACCCCCATAAATGAACTTGCAAAAAAGTAACTACCTACAACACCGAAGAAAGCCCCTAGAAGAATCATCCCCTCCATACCAATATTCAACATGCCAGCATGCATGGTTAATAATCCTCCTAATGCTGCTAAAATAAGAGGTGTGGCTGTTCTTATAGTATTCTGTATTAATGTGAGATTAAATACTTGTCCTAGCATTTTGCTTTTCACCAGCCTTTTGTTGTAGATTTTTTTTCATTTTATACTCTTTAAACATTCTTTTAAAACCTGTTTCCCCAGCAATAAATAGAATGATAATGGATTGAATTACTAACACCAGCTCTGAAGGTATAGAGGTGGTATTTTCCATTGCAACAGATCCGGTTTTTAAAGCCCCAAAAAATATTGACATTAGGATAACACCTATAGGATTGTTCTTTACGATTAAAGCAACCAGCATACCATCAAAAGCAAAGCCTGGAGAAATATTTTGTAAAAATCTATAGTGACTACCTAGTACTTCAAAAACCCCTGCAATCCCACATAGGCCTCCAGAGATAAGCATAGCCACAATCATTTGCTTCTTTACATTAATCCCTCCATATTTAGCAAAGGTAGCATTTTCTCCTACCATTTTAAAGTTATAACCAGCAGAGGTTTTTTGCATCATATAATAAATAATTAGGGCTATAAAGCCCATTATAAAAATACTTGTGTTTAGCGTAGAGAGTCTTACAAGTCGTGTTAGTCGATAACCCTCTGCCACCATGTCCGTTCCCCCCATCTTCCCTTGGCTAGCGGCAAAGGGGTAGTTAACTAAATAATCGGTAAAGAGGACAGCCACACTATTTAGCATAATGGTGGTTATTACTTCATCAATTTGATAATATACCTTTAGTAGTGCTGGAACTAATGCATATAAACCTCCTACAATAGCTCCTGCAATAATAGCTAATAAAATTCCTAGGGCCGGTGGTAGGTTGGTAAAGGTAAAGCCTACATAAGCAGCTGCAAAGGCTCCTAAGTATAACTGTCCTTCACCACCGATATTAAAAATACCACTTCTAAAGGAAACTGCAGTAGCTAACCCTGTTAAAATTAAAGGAACAGTTTTGGCAAAGGTAGTAGCTAAATTATATTTAGAGCCAAAGGCTCCTGTAATTAATGCACTATAGCCTACAATAGGACTTCTACCATTTGCCATCATAATAAGACCACCAATCAGCAAAGCCGCTGCTATAGAAAGGAATAAGGAAACTAAGTACTCTAGATTCTTCTTCATGAATAGCTTTTTCATTATTTTATGCTCCCCCTTCCTGATTCATTTTTTGTTTACCCGTCATATATAAGCCGATTTCTTTTTTAGTTATTCTACCCGTCTTAAATTCTCCTGTAATCTCCCCTTCATAGATGGTCAGAATTCTATCTGACAATCTAAAGAGTTCATCTAATTCAGCAGAAACCAGTAAAATAGCACTTCCTTCATTTCGCTTGTCAATAATTTGTTGATGTATAAATTCTATTGCCCCTATATCTACTCCTCGGGTTGGTTGAGATATAATAAGTAGAGGGGTGTTAAAGGAAAACTCCCGGGCTATAACGATCTTCTGCATATTTCCCCCCGACAGACTTTCCACTAAAACATCCTGACTAGGGGTTCTGACATCAAATTCTTCAATAAGTCTATCGCTCAGCTGGCGTATAGGCTTTTCATTTATGTGTATCCCTTTTATGGCATAGGGTTCCTTATCCTGTATACCCATCATCATATTTTCTGTGATGGTGGCCTTTTTACTTAAACCTGTCATCAATCTATCTTCAGGAACATGTGCCATTCCTAATTTTCTAATTTCCTTAGGATTTTTACCTCTAGTACTTTTTTCATTTATAAGTACTTCACCAGCTTCTATTTCCCGCAAACCTGTTAATGCTTCCAACAATTCCGATTGTCCATTTCCTTCTACTCCTGCTATTCCAAGTATTTCTCCTGCCTTTACATCAAAGCTAACACCCCTTAAGGCCATAAGTCCCCTCTGTCCCCTAACCTTCAGTTCCTTTACCTCTAATACCTTCTGTCGGTTGACTTCCTTTTTTTCTAAAGCATCAAACAATACTTCTCTACCCACCATCATCTCTGCCAATATTTGTTCCGTAGCATCCTTAGTATCTATCGTTCCCACAAGCTTACCTTGTCTCATAACACTGACACGATGGGATAATGCCAGTACCTCCTGTAGTTTATGGGTAATAATAATGACTGTCTTATTTAACTCCTTTACTAATCGTCTAATTACTGAAAAAAGTTCCTCTGTTTCCTGGGGAGTAAGCACTGCCGTAGGCTCATCTAAAATCAAGATATCAGCTCCCTTATGAAGGACCTTCAAAATTTCAATCCTTTGCTGTATCCCTACAGAAACCTCCTGGACCTTTAGCCTAGGGTTTACTTTTAAACCATAGGCCTCTACTAATTCCTCTGTTACCCTTATAGCTTTTGTGAAATCAACAAATATTTTGTTTTTTCTAAACTCCCTACCCAATACGATGTTTTCTGCTACTGTCAAAGAAGGCAGTAACATAAAATGCTGGTGCACCATTCCAATACCATGGTCAATAGCGATAGAAGGGTTAGTGATTTTGGTAGCTTTTCCTTCAAAAAATATTTCACCAGCAGTAGGTGCCTCTAGTCCATAGAGGATCTTCATTAATGTGGATTTGCCTGCACCATTTTCCCCTACAATAGCATGAACTTCTCCCTTCCTGATAGAAAGATTGATATTGTCATTTGCTAATACCCCTGGGAACTGTTTTGTAATACCCTTGAGCTCTATAATATTTTCTACCATTGTTTTCACCTCTTTATAGGTTCTTTAGATTTCCTGTTAAGACGATATTTCTTTCCCGGCCTTAAAGGCTAATTTCCCATTGGTTAGAAATAGGGAGAAGTAGTTTACCCTACTCCTCCCCGTCTCTGCTATAAAATCTCTACCTTATTTTCCTCCTGGCACTTCAATTTCTCCACTTATAATTTTTCCTTTGATTTCTTCTATTTGTACCTTCATTTCTTCGGTAACAAATTGCGGCATATCTTCTCCACCAAAGGATAAATTTACACCATTTTCTTCTATACCATAATAATAAACTTTTCCTGCTTCAAAGCTTCCATTTTGAATTCTTTCAATAGATTCAAAAATAGATAGACCTACACCCTTAATCATACTGGCAACAATCACGTCTGGGTTGATATATCTTTGATCAGAATCCACGCCAATAGCAAACCTTTGAGACTCAGCAGCAGCTTCAAATACACCTTCTCCTGTCTTACCTGCTACTTGGAATATAATATCAACACCTCTTGAATAAAGGGCTAAAGCACTTTCTTTTCCCTTTGCTGGATCTTCAAAGTCTCCTGCAAAGATTGTTTCTACTTTAACTTCTGGATCAATATAAGCTGCTCCAGCTTCATAACCTGCTTTAAAGTTTCTAATTACTGGAATGTCCATGCCACCTACCATACCAATAACTTTCCCCTCTTGAATACCTTCAATAGAGGTTTCCTGAGTTAATATAGCTGCCATAGCTCCTACCAAGAAGGAGCCTTCGTTTTCTTGGTAGCTGATGGTTGTAAGATTAGGAATCCCTTCAATCTCATTGTCAACATAAATATAGTTTACTTCAGGGAATGCTTCTGCTATTTCTTGAACTACATCATAAAACTCAAAGCCTACTACAGCTACTACAGAGGCGTATTGGGAAGCCTGTACTAATTGATCGTTATATAAGGATGGGTCATTTCTACACTCAAATACCCTTGCTTCTACCCCTAGTTCCACCTTGGCTCTTTCAACCCCTTCGTTGGAAGAATCATAGAAGGAACGATCTCCTAATCCTCCCGCTACCACCAGTGCTACCTTCATAGCCTCTTCGCCATTGGCTTCATCAGTACCGACTGGCTCATTGGTTTGAGAACAACCAGTCAATGCAACAGTAGTTAATAATACAATAACCATCATAAATGTAATCATTTTTTTCATGCATTTTCCCCCTTAATTCATTCATTTTTTATGAATAAAATATATTAAACCTTCAACCCTTATTCTATTTATTAATGAGGATTGAAAAATTTACTGATTATTCACTGCGACTTATAATTTCTTCTTCCTTTAACTTATCCACATCGATAATCAAAATAGATTTATTATTAACCCTTATGATGTCCTGTTCCTTTAGGTATTTTAAGGTTCTATTGATACTTCTTTGGGTCACTACAAATCGTTCGCTGAGGTGATCCTTCTCTATCTTTACTTCGATGCCATTTTCTCTTTTTATACCTTTATCTAGGCAGTATATTAAATAATTACATACTCTGTATTTTAAAGAATATAATGTATCTTCTCCTGCCTTCTTAGAAAGTTCATAAAAGCTTCTACAGAGGGTTCTTGTAATATATAGTAAGAAGTTTTTATCCTTTTCTATCCATGCTAAAAAAGCTTCTCTATTGATTCTTAAAATTTGTAAATCTGTTAATGCCTCCACAGAACAAATATAAGGCTTTTGTTCAAAAATCTCTAATTCCCCAAAAAAGTATCCTTTTTTATAAATAGATTGAGAATACTTTTTTCCATTCTCCGCCATAATATAAATATTGGCATAGCCCTTTACAATAATATAAAAATACTCATAATACATGTTTTGGTGACAAATAATCTGTCCTTTAGGGTATTCCTTAACCTCCCAGCACTTTAATACATCATAGGGACAATCCTTGAGCATTTCTTTAATGGAAGGGTTTTCTTCAATTATATCCTGTACCTCCATAAAACTCCCTCTTTTCCTCCATTATACATTATGATAACGTTGTCATAAAGGACATGTGTCCCATTTTAAAAACATTTTTACATAACTCCTAAATAAAAAGATATAAAACGAGGAACTTTGTCTTATATCTTTTCTTGGAACTTATTGGTTACAACGTAAACCATCATATTGTTGCTATCACACCCTTGTAATAAATTCCCCTAGGCTATAATGAATTTATATAATATCAACTTATTTTCTAGCTTCCTTCATATGTAAAAGTCTACCCTTATTTTTTACAAGAATGATCTCCGATAGAATACTCAATGCTATTTCCTCTGGAGTATTTCCTCCTAAATCGATTCCTATAGGAGCAAAAACCTTGTTCATCACTTCCTCTGATACCCCCTCTTTCCTTAAATTTTCCATAGTATTTTGAACCTTATTTTTACTGCCTATCATTCCTATATAGGCTGCATTGGTATTGATGACAGATTTTAATGCGATTTCATCATGGGAATGACCTCGAGTCACTATAACAACATAACAATTTTCATCAATGTCATAGTTGTTTAAATTTCCTTCTATATCCCCCAAAATAATTTCCTGTGCTTTAGGAAATCGATCTTTATTACAATAATCTTCACGATCTTCAAATATTACAGTATCAAAGTTTATTGTTGCTGCAATTTCATATAATTTTAATGCAATATGTCCTCCCCCTACAATCAGTAGCTTAAGGGTTGGAACAAACACTTTAATATAAACATCTATCTCCCCGCCGCATTGCATTTGAATGCCTCCTATACCATCATTGAGCTGAAAATGGAAGCTTTCACTCCTGCAATTTTCAAGGCATTTAACAGCTGCAGTTGTTATAATGTTTTCTGCCTTGCCACCTCCTACGGTACCATAGGTTTCACCACCTTCTAATACCAGCATCATCGCTCCTTCTCTTCCTGGTGTAGAACCTTCAGACCTAGTAATCGTAGCCAATGCCACTTTTCTATTGGCTTTTACTTCTTTAGTTATTTTTTCTAATAATTTAACTTCCATTCTTTTCACCCTTTATAACTCAATATTTTTCTTGTGTTTTATATGTAAGATAGCTTCTAACACACCACCAGCTATAGCTCTAGCTTTATCAGACATGGTATAACAATGGTCTAATTTTCCCCTTGGATCAATATCTGCTATTTTAAGTCCTGTTTTTATGGAGGTGAATTCCTTTATCATTCCCCTTACCACACCATCTATCGTGGCTTTTATAGGGGTTTTATCGATATACGCTATCACTTCCTCCTTACATACAGTTTCTCCTATATCCTTTATAATTTTAATTTTACCATCGCAGGGGGCTTTGATAACCCTTTCCTTGCCAAAGCCCATAATAACCCCTGGTATTCCTGTATCAGCTTCAGCAGAACCTTGGAAAATTAACCTTCCCAAATCATGACCTCTATTTGTCTCAATGACCACATCTACATCTATCCCTGCTTGAAATCCAGGACCTACACCGATGGTTATGGGGGCCATCCCCCTATAGGTACCTAGATTTTTTTTAGCCAAAATAGCATCAACAACAATGTCCACTGGTATTTCTTTTATAATACTACCGGTTTCATCCACCATAATAGGAACATTGTTATCTGCCCAAGCCCCTATAATCCCATCTATTTCATGTACCTTCACAGCCTTTATACCCTCTACCTCTGTCTCACCATCAAATATTGCTTCGGAAAAGGACACGGTTCGTCTTATGGCCAAAGGTGATGCCTTCTCTAATATTAACACCTTAAAACCACAGCGAAGCAACTTATGGGCTATTGCTGTACCTATATCTCCACCACTTCTAATCACCGCAATGTTTTTCAGCATTAACTTCCACTCCCCCATGTATCTTTTCATATTGCTGCCATGTATCAATATCCTTGCCAATATTGGCATCTCCTATGACTACAAATCTTACTTTTTCTATAGCTTCTTGAATAAGTCCTCTACCACCTTGATCTCCTTCGATTTTTAATAAACTATTTTTATATTTCTCTGGAAAAATAATTGGATTCCCCCTTTGTCCATTATATAAAGGAACAACAATATGACAAGGGTTTTCCTTAAAGCAGTCTATAAGATGGTTAATGATGTTTTTGTTTAGAAAAGGCTGGTCTCCTACAAAAAACATATACCCCTTTGTTTCATCAGAAGAAGCCTTTACACCTAATTTCATGGCTTGACTTTGACCCCTATGGGCATCGGGATTATAGATGGTATTGATGTCATAGATTTCTGAAATTTTTTTGATTTCAGGATGTTGATAGATAACTATTATTTCATCTATACTGGAGGCCTTAACAGCCTTTATTACTCTTTCAATAATAGGAATGTCTTCAATTGGTAATAAAAGCTTTTGTCTTTTCATTCTTTTGGAAAAGCCTGAAGCCATAATAATTCCCGTTATCAAAATCCACCCCTCCATTTAATATATTCCTCTTCAGCCTCCATAGCTGCTATAATCCCAGCAGTTAAAGGAGTTTCCCATTTTTTAAATTCTTCCATGATTGCTTTTCCTAAATTTTCCCTTTTGGTATTATCTGCTTTATTTAATATTAAATACTTTTCAGAGGAAGGTGACGTGTTTTTAAATAATCCTTGACTATCAATGATTAACTTTACTATTGTTTTTATATCAATTCTATCTCCTATTGCCTTTCCCGTCAATTCGGAGAATAGTTTTTCCCTGTGGACCCAATCATTATTTATAGGTTTATTCAAGGCATCTAAACCTATAATGCCAATAGTTTTTGCAGTATTACTTGGTATGACTGGTTCATGATCCGCTGGGGCTTTGATAGGTTTCCTCTTAGAGCCATCGGCTTCTACTAAAATATAGTCAAATTCCTTTTCTTCATAAAGCATAGTAACATCCTCAGGCTGTAGTCCTAAAAGCTTATTTTCTTGGGTTATTTCTCTACCTAAAATATAAATATTTGCATCCTTTGTTTTTTTTAAAACCTTTAAAGGATGTTCGTTATTGGTTAGACTAAAATAATCATAAATCCCTTTATGGGGGCAGAAGATAGCTGTAGTAGTGGTAACAAGGACTTTCTTACCAGCTTCCCTCAGTTCTTCTGCTAGTTTAAACATGGTGGTGGTCTTTCCCCCTCCACCTACAAAGGAAATTACCTCTCTTTTATTTAAATCTATATTTATAGCTTGAAAAGCCTTCATTTTTCCTCTACCTTCCTAGGGAACAAATAGGATAATGACAAACTTTACAGTTTTGACAAAGTCCTCCATGGGCTAAGGAGGATATATCTTTTCTAGTAAGAATTTCTCCCGCCAGTACTCGAGGAAACACCAAATCAAACACTGTGATTCTATGATACATGCCGCAGGCTGGTATACCTAATATAGTAGCTTTACCTTTGTAGGCCAGCATAAACATGGCTCCAGGTAATACCGGTGAGCCATAGGTGATTACTTTATCAGCCACATTTCTTATGGCGCTTGGGGTTACATCATCTGCATCTACCGACATCCCCCCTGAGGTTAATATAACCTCTGCTCCCTTATCAATCAATTCATTAATTGCCCCTTCTATTTTCACAACATCGTCTGGAGCATATTTGGTTTCTAATAGTTCACCGCCGTATTGTTCTACTTTTTTCTTTAATACTGGTCCAAATCTATCTACAATTGTGCCCTCATAAACCTCTGAACCCGTAACAAGAATACCTATCTTCAAGCTCTTTAATTCTTTGATTGTAATGATTTTTCCTACCTCTTTACAAATTGCTTCTACTTTTTCAATTGCTTCTTTTTTTATGGTTAAGGGGATGATTCGTGTGCCTGCCACCACCTTATCCTCTTCTATGACTGTATTGCTGTGGAGGGTAGCCAGCATGATTAAATCTATTTCATGAATCCTCTCTAATAGTTCTACATTTATTTTTAGTAATCCTCTTCCGGAGGATTTAATATTAACCTTCCCTTCTGAAGGTCCTTCTAAAATAAAACCTCCTCCAGTCACTGCCTTTGCTATCCTTAGGGCAGCCTCATCTTCATGGAGATCATCTTCCCTTAATTCTAATATGTTTATATGGTTCTTCCCCATTTTTTTCAATTCAAGAATATCTTCTTCGCCAATAATATGCCCCTTTTTAAAGGCAGCTCCTTTAAATTCACCAGGAACTATTTTTGTTAAATCATGGGCCAGCACCATCCCTATAGCATCTTCTACTTTAACCTTCCTCATTTTACCATCCCTTCTTCTATACAACAAAAGCGACTATCGTCGCTTTTGTTTTTATTCTTTATTTACTGCTTCCTTTACCGCCTGTAACATTTTTTTAGATTTAATTATATTATACGCTTTTTTGATGTCAATGGAAAGATTTCTATCTTCATCCAAGAAAGGTATTTCCGAACGAATCATCTCATAAGCCACCTTCGTTCCTTTTCCTAGTCGAGTTGCCTTTCTTAGGTCAATAGCCTGAGCAGCGTGCATTGCCTCAATTCCTAATATATAGTATAAATTATCTATAATTTTAGCAGTTTTTCTTACAACAAAGGGTGAGTTATTAGCATGATCTTCTATCTCTCCTGCTACAGAAAAATAATCTGCTGTTGCTGGATTCGATAGATGTCTTATCTCCGTATCTAAGGATGTAAAGGTTTTTTGTATTGTACCATAGGCAATTACTCTACCATCTGCTGGTGTTAAAAATCTAGATAAGCCTGTGAACTTAGGTGTAGCTAGTTTTATCGTTCTATGGCATGCAATTCTAGAAAGATGACTCAGTGCAATTCCTAGCATCTCGAATCCCAAAACCCAAGTAGTTACTTCATAATTGGAGCATGCTATCATTCGTTTTTCATCCACTAGAACACAGGGGTTATCCTCAGTAGTGTTTAATTGAATATCCATATACTTTTTCACATACTCCAGTGCATCTCTAACTGACCCATGGACTTGACTAGCCCCCCTAAGGCTTAGTGGATCCTGTAGGGACTCACTTACTCCGGGAAGCCACAGATAGCTTCCTTCTAAATATTTCCTTACCCCCTCTGCACTAACTGCCTGACCTGGTAATGGTCTTATGGGATAGAGACTAGGATCTAGAGGCGTAACGTTTCCTTTAAACCCTTCCATCGTTAAGGCATAGACAATATCTGCCATATCAATTAGGTCTTCTACATCCTTTAAAACGACAGCCCCAGGGCCCGCTGCCAGTGCATTGGAGGATACAATCGCTAAACCATCCTTTGGACCTAAAACGATGGGCTTTAGTCCAGCCTTCTCTAGAGCTTCGGCAGCAGGTATTTTGAAGCCCTTATAATATACATCTCCTTCACCAATCATGGCAAGACCTATATGAGAAAGACAAGTAATATCTCCTTCTCCAATGGAGCCCCTCTCAGGTATAACAGGGTGAATATTATGGTTTAAGAAGTCTTTATACATGGTTACAATGGCTGGTTGGATTCCTGTATATCCTAGCAATAGTGTGTTTAACCGAGCTAAAAGAATAGCTCTTACGTCCTCTTCACTGGCAGCTGGATCTACAGCTACACAATGGGATAAAATCAAGCTCCGATTATATTCTTCATAATATCTATCCACTACTTGTCTATCCTTGTTTAATCCAACGCCTCTATTGAAGCCATAGACAGGGGTGTCACTATTGATCATCTCAAATACAAATGCTCTAGCCTTCTCTACCTTTGCCATTGCCTCTTGGCTGATTTCCACCTGAGCACCTCTTCTGGCTACCTTATCAACATCCTCTATGGTAAGACTTTTACCGTCGAGAATTATGTTTGTTTTTTCCATAAGTATACCCTCCCCTATTGATTCTTTTTCTGTGTAAGTGCTGCTAATATTTTTTCTGGTGTTGCTGGTAAATAAGAATATCCTCTTCAGCTGCCTTCATAATCTCTACAGAATCACTTATAAACTTTTGTCTTAATATGTCTA
Source organism: Natronincola ferrireducens (assembly GCF_900100845.1). Lineage (NCBI taxonomy): Bacteria > Bacillati > Bacillota > Clostridia > Peptostreptococcales > Natronincolaceae > Natronincola > Natronincola ferrireducens. The sequence goes on from NZ_FNFP01000008.1 coordinate 50,804, forward strand.
GTAATCTTTCTCTTGGATCTCATCTAACTTATGTTTTACACCATTAACAGTAAATTCTAGAAGCATATACTGTTCCTCCCGGAACTAATAAACTATGCCTTTTTATATAAAAGTCTGTCTTCTTAAATTATATATTCACATCGTCAAAAAAAGGTCGACCAATTTTGCTTTTTATGGGTTTTATAACATTTTCTATTTGCTCTATGGGGGCTTCCTGATAAGACATACCATCATGCACCTTGTTTAGAGCAAGTTTTATATCCTTCATATCCAATCTAAAATTTTTCATCAATAGATATACCCTTTAGGGTTTGCTTTGTTTAATGTTGTTTTTACCAATGGGGTGCAATACTCTTCATCACCAAACACCCCACAGCTATCTTCAAGATACTTTAAATGATACTTGCCAAACATCCAGTGGGACTGTCATCCTGTTATTACAACCCATTCATTGTTCTTCATCTTATTTTCAAGGCTATTTAACATTGCCTCCTCATTCCCATAAACAACCTCAAACTCTGCAGTGGGTATTGATTGACTGCATCAGCAGCCAAGGACTCTAAGCTGATGAGGTATGGTATAGATGTTTTAATACTTACTGAAAATCAGATAAAGACAGAAGAAGAGGTAGGTATTCCAGAGAAACACCCACCCCAACTACTGCCATTCAGCCTTCATCATATCACCGAATGTTTATGAATTTAATGGGACATTTATATACATGAAGTAAGCAGTTGTTTTACTTTACAATATATATTATTGTTCATTAAGCTCTGTTATTAATTCAGAATCAACTTTAGCTTTATCTGGGAAATAAACTACATCGTAATTTTCTCTCTGTACAAACATCTTAACCATAGATATTCCTACTAGGACAAATATGAATAATACAGGTAAAGCTGCTGTCATAGGTAATAGTTTTGTAGACTGTATAACATCTATTGCCCCTTCAGTAGATTGTGTAGTAGCTATAATACTTAAAAATGCAACAGAAGACATTACTAATCCCCAAAATATCTTAATGCTATTTGGCGGCTCCACTTCCGTTGCATTAGAAGCATTTATTGATAATGATGCCACCGTTGAAGTCATAGAGTCACATAATGTAACTACTGATAAGAATAATGTTATCATAAAGGCAATACTAGTTAAAAAAGCTAATGGGAAGTTTTGTAGAAAACTAAATACTGATGCCTCAAGTCCCTGAGTCTGAATTACATTCCAAATCTCTCCACCTTGAGTCATTTCTAAGTGAATTGCGTTAGATCCAAATACACCAAACCATAAAACTGCAAATGATGCAGGAACGATTAAGTTCATAATAATAAATTCTCTAATCGTTCTTCCTTTAGCTATTCTACCTAGGAATAGTCCAACCATTGGTGCATAAACAATCATCCATATCCAATAAATTACTGTCCACCACATTGGCCATTTGTCGTCTTCTATAGCACCGAGATAAGTCATTCTTGTAAAAAATGTACTTATAGATTCACCAATTGCTTCAACAGTAAAGAACATGGAAAATCTAGTAGCGCCAAATATGAAAATAAACACTAACAACCCAATAAATACTTTAGCATTTAAGTCAGATAATTGCCGGATACCTTTTTGTAATCCTGTATAACTTGAAATGATAAAAGTTGCTACTATTACAATAAGTGTTATACCTCTAACAAGGTTATTCGGCTCAAGCCCAAATACAGCATTAAATCCAGCTCCAAATTGTAATGATGCAACTGCTAGTATAGCTGACACAGAAACAGCAATAGCAAATAGGCAAACGTTATCAACTATATCTCCAACTGTCTCAAAGCTCTTCTTACCGAAAATAGGGTATAATACAGAAGAAATTCTAAATGGTAGCTTCATATTATAGATAGCAAAGCCTACTGCAACCCCAAATAAACAATAATGTGCATATGCCGGTATTCCCCAGTGAATCATACTTACTGACAATGCTGATAATGCAGCTTCTGCACTTCCTGCAACCTGATTTAATCCAGGTATAGGACTGTTCAAATGAAAAATGGGCTCAGCTATTCCCCAAAATACGATACCTGTTCCAATTCCACCACAGAGAGATATAGCAAACCAGCTCCATCTACTAAGTATAGGTTTAGCATCCTCTCCACCTAATTTAACGCTTCCATATTTAGATACAAAAAGCCATGCTAATATTGCAAGATTTGCAAGGGCCATCAGGGAGTAAAGCCACCCAAACCAATTGTATTGAAAATCTGAAATGGCAACTTCAAGATTGTAAAAAGCTGTTGGACTAATAATTCCCATTAATATAATTGCTATAAAAATAATACTCATTGGAACAAAGATAACTTTTCTGACCACATTTTTTGTTTCACTTTTCATATTTTCCATACCTCCCATAACTAGTGTAGTTACTTCTTTTAAATGGGTGTAACCTTTTATTTATTAGTTAGTCAGTTCTTCACCACTCCCTTCATATATATTCTTACTTTTGGATATATTCTTACTTCTGTATAACTTGATTAAATTTTAACAGTTTAGCGTCCATAAAAGGTCAAAATCCAGCATCGCAAATAATGCTAGATTTTGACCTTTTTCACTGTTATATTTTTTTAAAAACCTTCACAATTTTTCTTTAGCTCTTCAAAAACACTTCTTTCATAGTAGCCTTTTATATCCTTCATAATATTAATACCTTCATTGCAGTAGGCTATAGTATCTTCATCAATATAGGCATCAAAAACTCTTTTCACTTCTTTATTTACCGACATTTCTCTAGATATTTCTGCCTTAACTCTTAGCACCAAAGCAATCTCGTAGGGACTTTTTAGCTTTTCAGCATTGATTTCAGCCTTTAATAAATACTGAAGAGCCTCTTCATATTGTTTTTCCTTTATGAGGAGAAGGGCTAGGTGTCCATAGGCAATGGATCTACCCCATAAAAAGTCTAATTTCTTATAAATTTTTAAGGCTTTATTAAAATATTCCTTTGCCTTTTGGTTTTCTTCCATAGCTAGATAGGCTAACCCTGCATTGATTTGAAAGATTGCCAAACCTCGAACAATCTTCTTCTCTTGACATATGGCTATGGCTTTTTTATAATACTCAACGGCTTCCTCAAATCTTTGACTATGTCTTTTGCTTTCACCTATAAAGTTATAGGCAGCGGCTATATTAAGAAGATATTTGTAAGAATCAGAAAGGCTATTAAATATGATAATAGCTTCCTTTAATAATTCTTCTCCTTCTTCATAGAAACCCTCCATAATCTTTAATAGTCCCTTAAGTCTATAGAGAATAGCTATCTCTTCATGGATATGGTGTTCTCCAGCAGTTTGCAAGGCCTTTTCTATTAGGCCTTCCATAAGTGTGAGGTTCTGAGTATTAACGCAGTAATAAATCATTTGTCTGTAGCTTTTTAATGCCAAAGGAATCTCTTCTTCCTCTAAAGCCTTAACAATTACCTCTCTTATAGTTTGAAGTCCCTTATCATAATTTCCATTTTTTATACTCAGTCGTCCCATCATATAAAGATAATCAATTTCTAGCTTCTTTAGTTCTTTATCTCCTGATTTTTCCGTTTTTATCTTTTCTAAGAGACTTTTTATTCCCTCTAATTTTGTTTTGGCTTCTTTTTGCTTTAAATAATAATAAGCTTCTGTATCATGGTCTTTAGTATCTACAATAGGAAAAATCTCATGATTAAAGTCCAGATAGGTTTCAAGGTTTTTGATATTATATTTTAATACCGCCATCCAATTACTACTATGGGTAAAATGATAAATAAGTTTGGAGTACAAAAGAATATCCTTTTTATTCCTTGTAAGCTGTCCTTCAATAAAACACCCTACTTTATGATGCAAAAGCTTTTTTCGAGAAAGGGATAGGTTTTTATATAAATACTCCCTTAGTTTTTGATGAGTAAAAACCAGTTCAATACCTTGGTTTCCCTCTTCCTCCATTAAAATATTTTTGTCCTGTAGTTCTTCAATAATCTCCATTAATTCTATTTGGGTTTTGCCGCTCAATCCCTCCAAATAATCTAAAGACACAGCATCAAAAAATACAGATAAAATATTTAGTATTTTTTTCCCTTCCTCTGATATATTCAAAAACCTACTTTTAATAATATCCTCCATCTTGCCAGTTATTTCAATGCCTTGTCTGTTTTCTTGAATATTATTTAAAAACTCAGTGAGAAAAAAGGCATTACCCTCTGTTTCTTTGTAAATCAAATCCTTTAATTGAGGATGAAAGGAATACTTAGGCAGTAACTGTTTTGCAAAATTAATAGTTTCTTGTTTATTAAACCTAGATAAATCGATTTTTTCTATCAACTGACAACTACTTAGTTCCGTTATAAATCTATCAATCTTTACTTTATACTCATTTCTACAAGTGGTAATTACCATAATAGAAGAACTTCTGTTTTTCAGGATAACACTTTTAATTAAGTCCATTGTCATTGCATCTGCCCACTGCAAATCCTCAAAAACCAGAATAATCTTTTTATATTTTGCGACTCTCTCTAATATATCTATGATGGCATTTTCTATTATAGGGTATTTTAAGGAATCTAGGTTCTCTACAGGATTTATTGCTGTTACCTCTAAGCTTGTAGAAAAACTTGGAAATACATAACCTACTATATTTCTTAACAAGATAGGCAGGTCCAGCTTGCTTTCATCAATAATATTAGAAACTTTGGAAAAAATTCTATTCCAGGGTTTTAATGAATAGTTTTCCTCCGCTTGGTAGCAGTGGGTAAAAAGCACTGTCTCCTCTTCACAAACACTGGATTTAATAAAATAATCCAACAGTTTACTCTTTCCTATACCTGCCTCACCAGTAATTATAATAGATCTACTATTAGGTTTTTTTACAAACTCTCCGTAAATTTTTTTAAATATCTGTAACTCCTTTTCTCTTCCATAAAAGAATTCCTTATGCTGTTTTTTATCTAGAGCATCTCTTATAGATTTTTCCTTTATTATTTCTTCCAATAGTTTCGTAGTCTGTGTGTCCGGTGCTATAGATAATTCTTCGTTAAGGATATGTGCCAATTCATGATAAACTTCTATGGCCTGATTATATTTTCTTTGAGATTTATAAACCATCATAAGGATTCTATAGGCTCTTTCATCAAACTCATCCCTCTGTATAAGGATTTTACAGTACTTCTCAGCATTTTTAAATTGATTATTTCCATAGGAATCCTTTGCACCCTGATACAACTTATGGATGTAGCTATCCCTATACTTGTTTCTATGATCAAACATCCAGTCTTCGAAATCAGTAGCATCCCTTACAAAAAAACCCTCTAAAAATTCACCGTTATACTCTTCTAAAGATAATATTTTTCTATCCTTCACCATGTCTTCTATATCAATTTCATAGTGAATATGGGGACTTAAGGTGATAATTGACCTTTGAGGTGATACTAAAACCTCCTCATTAAAAGCTTTTTTTATCATATATACTGCATTTCTTAAATTTTTTTTAGCCATATCTTCCGGCGCTGTTCCCCAAAAAAGATTAACTAAAATTTCTCTTGAGGCCCTTTTTTCTATTAAAAGATAGTAAAATAAAGCCTCTGCCTTCTTATAGGGAAAAATGATCTGTTGGTTATCTTTATAAATAATAGGATTTCCCAATAGTTTTCCTGTTATAGTAGTCATGATGCTTTCCTCCCTATACGAATTATCATTAGATTAACATACCATCAATTAAGCTGCTCTTTAATGAAAACCTTTAAAATTTCTCTTTCGTAGCTATGATTTACTTCCTCTAATAACCTGATTCCCTTCTTACAATAGGTTTCTAAATCCTCATTTATATAGGCATGAAACACCTTATGAAGAGGATCGTTATTTTTCATCATAACCTTTATTTCTGCTTTAACCCTATATAACAAACCCAACTGGTAGGGACTTTTTAGCTTTTTAGCATAGGCCTCTGCTCTTTTAAGGTGACTTAAAGCCTCCTTATACCGTCCTTCTCGGACCAACAGCAACGACATATATCCTTCTGCTACAGATCGTCCCCATATGATTTCTAGTTGACGATAAAAGGTCATAGCCCTCTTAAAATACGTCTTAGCCCTATCATAATCCCCCATATCCAAGGCAGCTTGACCGGCATTGGTGTTAAACATCATTAAACCTTTTATCATCCTATTTTCTTCACATATGGCCATAGCCCTATCATAATACCTTAGGGCACTGGAAAATCTCATGTTATACCTTCTTATTTCTCCAATATAATTATAGGCAGCGGCAATGTTTAAAAGATACTTGCTTTCATATTTGCTAATTTCGTTAAATATTTTTATAGATTGCTTTAAAAATTCCTCTGCCTCTGTATATTTTCCTGCCATTATTTTATTAAGCCCCTTCAGTCTTAATAAAACCCCGATTTCTTTTTGATGGTTATGCCTATGGGCTAGCTTTAATCCTACCTCTACATAATGGGTCATTTCTTCGATATTATGGGTTTGTATACAATAATTAATCATTTGTCTATAACCCTTTAATGTATAGTCATACTTTTCAATATTTAGAGATTCTTTTATCATTTCTTGAATACAAGCAACGCCTTTGTCGTATTCTCCTTCTCTAATGCAGTATCTCCCTTTTACATGTAAAAACTCCATTTGTAATTGTCTTATTTCCTCCGATACTGTGTAATGCTTTTTAAATTCATCCAACTGTTTTTCTATATCTTGGAGATATTTTGTCAATTCCTTTTCTGCAACATGAAAATCCCCTTCTCTTTCTATATAACTATCACTTAATGAAGGGAAAATTTCATTGCTAAAGTCTAAATAACTATTAATATGCTTTATACTATACTTTAAGCTTTTAATTTTATTTCCACCACTAGAAAAATGATAGATGAGCTTAGAATAGTTTTTAAAGTTCCGTTTATCATTCTTTAATTCATTTTCTAAAATACTTCCCACCTTATTGTGAAGTACTTTCCTCATAGCCGAGGACTGTTGTAGATATATAAATTCTCTTAGCTTTAAATGAGTAAATTCAAAGCTTATATAATGACCTTCTTCTATTTCTTTAATAATATTTTTATGTCTTATCTCATCTACAATCTCCATCACTTCTAAATCATCTCTATCCATCAAAATCTTTATAATGTCTAATGGTGCTTTATCAAAAAATAGAGAGATAATATTAAGAAGTTTTTTCCCTTCTCGAGATATATCTAAAAATCTACTTTTAAGAATGTCCTGCATTTTTGGGGTTATTTTTTCAAAATTGTTATTCTCCTTAATGGAATTGAGGTACTCCATAATAAAAAATGTATTACCCTCTGTTTCTTTGTATATTTTATTTATTATAGTGTCCTTTGTGTTTTTGGAGGGAATTGCCTTTTTAATAAAATCTGCCACTTCTAATGGAGTAAACCTAGGTATATGGATTTCTTCAATCCCTTGATATTTTTTCACCTTAGTTATAAAAGTGTCTATTTTCTCAGCAAATTCATCTCTACAGGTTGCTATAAACAATAGATTTTTTCCTTGTTCCTGAGTCAAGATGCTACTTAACAGAGATAAACTCATAGTATCTATCCACTGTAAATCTTCGAAAACAATAACTATTTTTTTCTTGTCAGCTACCTTCTTTAAAAGACCTAAGACAGCATCCTCTACAACCCTATATTTAAAATGGTTTAACTCTTCAATCACATTGACAGAAGTTGTGGTGTTTTCCACTACAAAACTAGGAAATATAGATGCAAATATGTTATTCCACATAGAAGGAATTTCTATTTTTTCCTTTTGCAAAATTTGTGATAATCTAGTAAAGATACTGTTCCAAGGTTTAAGGAAGTATTCCTCCTCCGCTTGATAGCAGTTGGTTTCCAGTAAATGCACCTCTTCTTTGTCAATAGATTTCAACAAATGGTCCTTTAATCTAGTTTTACCTATTCCAGCTTCTCCTGTTATAAGAATGGAGTTATAGGCCTTTTTATCTAAAAAATTTCTATAATTATTTTCAAGTAATTGTACTTCTTTATTTCTTCCATAGAAGAAATCTTCTAAGGTTCCTGGTTTATTTGTTTCACTATTATCCCTGTTGGCCAATATATTCCTGAACATGTCTTTTGTTTGATTATCAGGGGTAACGCCTAATTCTTGATCTAATATTTCACATAATCGATTATAGGTGTCTATTGCCTTATTGTTGGCTCCTTGATAGGTATATATCTCCATTAATGTTCGATATGCCCGCTCATCAAAAATATCTACAGCAACTAATTTCTTTCCATATTGTTCCGCAGTATTATAATCCTTTTTTTCTAACAATAGACGTATTTTTTTATATAGTTTTTTAATATACATATCTTTAAAGGATTCTCTGGTTGTAAACATCCAATTCTCAAAAGTCTCTCCATCCTTCACAGAAAACCCTTGAAGAAAATCCCCAGTATAGGCTTGGATCCCTTTGTCAGAATCCTCTAGAAAATCCTTTAAATCACTTATTATTTCAATATCAGGATTTAGCATGACAATGGATTTTTGAGGAGATATAATAATATCCAAATCAAAGGCTTTTCTAATTTTATACATAGCATTACGTAAATTTTTCTTGGCGGTTTCTTCTTCAATTTCTCCCCATAAAAGGTTAACCAAGACCTCTCTAGTAGCCTCCTTATGGACCATTAAATAATAGAATAGTGCTTCTGCCTTTCGAAAGGGCAAAAATATTTTTTCGTTATCTTTATGTAGACTAGGTGTATTAAATAACTTCACATAAATTTCCGCCATATAATCTCCCTCTTCTTGGATAATTAATATTATAATGTTAACTATTTTTAATAAAACATTTCTTATTTTGTAATATACATTCTTATTATAAACTATAAAGAAAAATAAAACAAAGCCTTCCTCCTTAAAATTAGAATGTTAGCTTTGTTAGAATCAATAATATTATGTATACTTTTGCTGTAATTGTTAGTCATATATTGTTGCTGATTATAGCCTTTTATTTCTCTATAGCTTGAATATTTTGGGATAAGTGCAAAAGTTCTTCTGCTATTGAGCTTAAGGATTGAATAGATGCACTTATTTCTTGGGTAGATGCTGCCAACTGCTGTAATATGTAGGAAATATTTCTACTTTGATCCCACATGTTTGTATTTTCTGTTTTAATAGACTGTAATATATCATTAATTTTTTTAGTAGACTCTGCACTACTTTCTGCTAATTTACTGACTTCTCCCGCAACAATTTTAAAACTACTTCCAGCTGCCCCTGCTCTAGCAGCTTCTATACTGGCATTTAGTCCTAAAAGCTTTGTTTGCTTAGCGATTGTGTATACAAATTTCAGTACATCATCAGTCTGCTTGACATTTTCCAGGTTTTTTCCCGATAGATTTTCTATATTCCCACCTAAATCAGCAACCTGTTGTGTAGAAGCAGTTATCTCTTCCACCGTGGCAGTTATCTCCTCCATTGTAGAAGAAAGGGTATTTGCCATATCCACAAGCTTTTCTTTTTTGTCAATAGATTCAGCTGCTGTGATGACACCGATTACTGTTCCAGCTTCATCTATAATAGGTATACTAGTGGCTATATAGGGTATACCCAAAACCTCTTTTGGAATCTCTTTAATAATTTTTTCTCCTGTTCTTATGGCCTCAGCAGTTGCACCTCCAGCAGGAATTTTATCTCCTTCCCTCACACCTAAATCAAAGTTTTCAGTATAAAAACTACCAATACATATTTCTTTATTATATATACCTATATTCATATCTGCAGAAACCAATTGTATGAAATAGGGTATATATTTCTTTAATTCTTCTAGGCTGCTATGTTGCATCTATGATTCCTCCTTTCCTTTCTTATCTTATGCTAATGTTTTAATACCTTTTTTGCTAATTCATTAGTGCTGTCTAAGACAATGATTTGAATTGAGCCTATATACATTCTAACATTTTTAAATAATTTCTTAAAGTATATATAATCCATAAGAGAAATTACCTTTACACACAGAATCTATTTATCACCATCTCAGGTGTTTCATTAAACTGATTTCTTAAGATTACTATTATACATAACTACTCCTCTAACAATCCTACTATTTAAACATAATAGGATCGTTAGAGGAGATACTTGAATTAAAATTTAAACCAATAGTACAATTATTTATGCGTTATATATAGTTGAGAGTAATTTGATGTTAGTAGTAAAATGGAATTTTAAAAATGAAAATTTATGGTGAAGAATTTATAATAATTAGTCCTATTTATTATATAGGCTCTGTTAAAGGCTATTGTTGATTTTCCCATTCTATGAATTCTTGAATGCTGTCATCCTGAGGAAACAGAAGGATCTAACACTCTTCCCCATACTCAGAGGAACAATCCCTCAATATCTTGTCATAGTTTTATTTATACAATGTCAACATCTATCTTTAACATAGCCCTTATACAATAAACAAATGAACAAAAGGCGTTGCCAAAAGTAATGATAAAATGATTCTTTCTACCCATATAATTATAAGGTCTTTAATATCAATATCAATTTCTGTTGACAAAATACAAGGAATAGAAGCTGAGAAAAAGAGTATTTCAGAAACACATACTATAGCTATAACCCCTTGAACAGCTGGAGAAGCAGAAGCAACTATGCTGGCGGGAAGGAACATTTCTGCAAGACTTATTGCACAGGCCTTAGCCAGCAATGTAGCTTCAGCTCCAAACCCTAAAAGCATTGTAAAGGGGAGAAAGATATATCCCATGATATCAAATACAGGAGTAAACTCAGCCAGTACAAGGCCGAAAAATCCAATGGACATCAATGTAGGGCCTATAGCAAGAGCAAGACCTATTCCGTCTTTAAAATTCTTTACAATTCCTTCTACTACCCCAGGAGCCTCTTCACAAGCTTCGAGTCCTTCTTCCAACGCAGTAGAAAACAGCTTTCCTCGTTGAGCGATGGGTTCAGATATAATTTTCTTATCATTATAACCCTTATCTGATTTTTTTGCCAAAGGATAAATTCTTGTGGTTATTGCTGTTACAATAAAGGTTATTACAAGAGTACCCCAAAAATATGTATTCCATTTGTCCATTAACCCTAATGTATTAGCTACAACTATCATGAAGGTTGCAGAAACCGTGGAAAATCCAGTTGCTATAATACTGGCTTCCTTAGTGGAATAATAACCTTCTTTATATACTCTATTGGTAATAAGAAGTCCTACGGAATAACTGCCTACAAAAGACGCCACTGCATCGACAGCAGAACGACCTGGTGTCTTCCATATAGGACGCATAATAGGCTGCATAAAAACACCAACAAATTCCATAAAACCATAATTCATTAAAAACGCTAAAAATACTGCTCCCACAGGAACCAGCATTGTCACCGGAATAACTACTCTATTAAAGACAAACGGTAACATTCCTGGAGTCTGTATGCTGTCTGGTCCCAGATTAAATACCGCTGCAATATATACAAATATTGCTAACACTTTAAAAATTGAAAAAATAGTATTGACAGTATCCTTATTCCAGGTTTTTTTAACAAATGGCAATATTGCCCCTATGGTAATTACTATTCCAGCATAAACTATCCCAAAGTAAGGAATTTGGCGAATAAAGGTCACAATATGGTCAATTGCTATAGAGTTCCTCCCACCAATGGTTATTGGTACAAAAAACATAAAAATTCCCAAAAGATTTAACAAAATAAACTTAGCCATGGTTTCAGATCGTCTCGTTTTCTCTATCATACTTGAACCCCTCCTAAAATTAATTTAGTTTTTAGTTACTACCAAATTCAACCATAAGCTTATATAGCTCATATTTCAGAGAATAAAATAATTCTGTCAAGCATTTTTAAAGGTTTTTTCAATAGAATTTAGATAATATATTTTTAATAATACATATTTCACCATATATTGTGGATACGTTTCTTTATTAGTTGATTAATTCATTAGTTAATTTAATTCTATATATAACGCATAAATGATTTTACATTGGTTTAAATTTTAATTTAAGTATTTACTTTAATAATTCCTAGGTTTTGTGGATAGTAATTATTCTACATGATAAATAGGCCTCCTTTTATTCCATTTTGCTTTAAAACAATATTTTTTTGTGTATAATTTCCCTATGTATCCCCCTTTCTTTTATACAAATTTTCTACGGGATTTAAAATAACGTTTTCCTAATGCCAAATTACTTATCCAATAATCTATAATGTAAAGTATATAAGAAAAGGGAGTTGTAAAAAGATTTTTTATGATTTTTATAGAAAATAGACATCAAAAAGTCATAAAAGTATTTTGGTATTACCCCTATCATGTTTACATAATATGATCGCCAAAGAAGTCGTCTTTCATAATAGTGCTATTAACAACAGTATAATTTTTATTAGGCATAAAAAAACTAGAAGGAAATTATTACCTTCTAGTTTTTAAAAATTGATTTTTTATAGAACTACTTTAGAAAGAATGCTCTTTTCTGTAGTTTCTACTTTAGCCTCTAATTCTGCTACTTCTCCAGAAACCTTTTCTACAAAAGCTGTATCTTTTATAGAACCTAGATTGATTTTGACATTGTATAAAGCTGAAAGAACAGCAGTTCTTGCCATCATGGCTGCTACAGCACCATCGGTAACAGCATTTTGATTGCCTTTCACAACAACCTTTTCAATATTCTCCATTAAATCAAAGGCTTTTTTAGCTACTTCTAAAGGTACTAGGGCCGCAGTTTTTGTAGCTTCTTGAATAGCATCTTTTCTTGCAGCTATCTCTTCTTCTGTCTCCTTAGGTAACTTGAAGGCATCCATTACCTTGTTATAAGCATCTGAATCTCTATCAATATCCCCAATAAGCTCTTCTCTTGCTGCAATGTTAGTCTTAGCAATTTCCTTCATTTCTTCTTCTACTTCTACATACTTCTTTTTACCTATTGTTAAATTAGCCACCATTTCTGTTAAGGCAGCAGCTGTAGCTGCACTTAGGGCTGCTATACTTCCCCCACCAGGAACTGGATCACTGGAGGCTGTTTTCTCTAAAAAATCTTTTACTGACATATTCCCTAACATTTATTTTCGCCTCTTTTCTCTATTTAGAATAATCCACTAATTGTTCCTTTTTCATCAACATCAATTCTTTCAGCAGATGGTACCTTAGGTAATCCTGGCATAGTCATTACTTCACCTGTTAGAACTACAATGAAGCCTGCCCCTGCTGATACTTTAATTTGTCTTACAGTGATATTAAAGCCTTCTGGTCTTCCCAATAAACTTGCGTTATCACTTAAAGAGTATTGGGTTTTAGCCATACAGATTGGCAAATTGCCAAAACCTAACTTTTCTAATTTGTCTATTTCCTTTGATGCTGCAGGTGTGAAATCTACCCCATCAGCACCATAAATTTTTGTTACAATTGCATTAATTTTATCTTTGATTGGCATATCCAGGGGATATACATACTCAAGTTGACTTTCTTCCTCTGTCAATCTTAATACTTCTTTTGCTAATTCTTCTCCACCTTCTCCACCTTTTGCCCATACTTCTGATAATGCTACATTTACACCTAGCTCTTTACACTTGCTTCTTACTAACTCTAATTCTGCTTCAGTGTCTAGTGGGAATCTATTTATGGCTACCACTGCTGGTAACTTGAATACTTTTGTAACGTTTTCTACGTGCTTTAATAGGTTTGGTAATCCCTTTTCTAGGGCCTCTAGGTTCTCTTGGTTTAATTGATCCTTTGGAACACCACCATTGTATTTTAGTGCTCTTACTGTTGCTACGATGATTACTGCATCTGGCTTGATATCTGCTTTTCTACATTTGATGTCTAGGAATTTTTCTGCTCCAAGATCTGCTCCAAAACCTGCTTCTGTTACAACATAGTCAGCAAAATGCATTGCCATCTTTGTTGCTATTACAGAGTTACAACCATGGGCGATATTTGCAAAAGGTCCTCCATGTATAAAGGCCGGTGTTCCTTCTAGGGTTTGTACTAGGTTAGGCTTCAATGCATCCTTTAATAGGGCTGCCATGGCGCCATGGGCATTTAAGTCTTTAGCTGTAATTGGTCTATCATCTCTTGTATAGGCTACAATGATATTGCCTAATCTTTCTTTTAAGTCTATGATATCGTTAGCTAAACAAAAGGCTGCCATAACCTCAGATGCAACAGTAATATCGAATCCATCTTCTCTTACGACACCATTGCCTCTACCACCCATACCGTTAACGATATTTCTAAGCTGACGATCGTTCATATCTACAACTCTACGCCATGTAATTTTTCTATTGTCTATTCCTAATTGGTTGCCATGGTTGATATGGTTATCTAATATAGCCGCCAATAGGTTGTTGGCTGCACCTATTGCATGGAAGTCTCCTGTAAAGTGAAGGTTAATGTCTTCCATTGGAACCACTTGCGCATAACCACCACCTGCTGCACCACCCTTTACCCCAAATACTGGACCTAAGGATGGCTCTCTTAATGCTACAATCGTCTTTTTCCCTAAACGAGATAATGCATCAGAAGTACCGATAGTAGTAGTAGTTTTACCTTCTCCTGCTGGAGTAGGGTTAATAGCTGATACTAAAATAAGCTTTGCTTTTTTACCAGCCTTGTCCTTCTTTAACAGGTTGTAGTCCACCTTTGCCTTATGCTTTCCATAAAGCTCAATATCCTCTTCTGTTAGGTCTAATTTCTTTGCTATTTCTCTTATGTCTTGCAATTTAGCCTCTTGAGCAATTTCAATATCACTTTTAAAACTCATTTGTGATCCTCCTGACCTTTATTTTTGTTTGTCGAAAACTAATTTACCTTCTTTTACTACCTTTTCTACTGTGCTTACACCAACATGATAAGGAATAAATTTGTAGGAAGGAAATTCCAAAATAATAATATCTCCTTTTTTTCCTACATCTATACTACCAATGGTATCAGCTCTATCCACAGCAGCTGCTCCATTAATTGTTAAAGCTGTAATGGCTTCCTCTGTAGACATACCCATATAAAGGGTGGCCAAAGCAAAGATTAGAGGAATAGATTCTGTAAAGCAACTCCCTGGGTTTAAGTCTGTGGCCAATGCTACAGCACAATTATGATCAATCATATATCTGGCTCTAGCAAAATCTTCTTTTAAACTAAAGGCTGTTCCAGGAAGTAGGGTGGTTATGACACCAGCCTCAGCCATGGCTTGAATCCCTTTATCTGAAGCCTGCAATAAATGATCTGCAGAAGTTGCACCTAGCTCTGCCGCCAGTTCAGCACCGCCTAATTGAACAATTTCATCTGCATGAAGCTTAATTTTAAAGCCCATTTCCTTTGCTTTTGTGAGCAATTTTCTAGAATCTTCAACAGAGAATACATTTTTTTCACAGAAAATATCACAGAACTCTGCTAAATCCCTTTCTACCACCTCTGGCATAACCTTCTCGATAAAAAAGTCTATAAAAGTATCTTCCTTACCCTTATATTCCTTTGGTACAGCATGGGCTCCTAAGAAGGTACTCACCACATCTACAGGATGATGTTCATTTACTTCCTTTGCTACTTCTAATTGTTTGATTTCTGTTTCATAGTCTAACCCATAACCACTTTTTGCCTCAACTGTGGTTACACCAAAGGATAGCATAGAATCCAAACGTTTTTTTGCACTTTCAAACAATTCTTCTTTTGTGGCTTCCTTAGTAGATTTTACACTACTTAGAATACCACCACCTCTTTCCATGATGGACATATAGTCATCACCACGAAGCCTCCATGAAAATTCTTCAGCTCTATATCCTCCAAAAACAAGGTGGGTATGGGAATCCACAAAGCCTGGTAATACTGCCTTACCGGTAGCATCGATTACTTCATAATTTTCTTCATTGTAAGCTTTTAGTATTTCCTCGGTAGTGCCCACAGCTTTGATGATGCCTTCCTCCACTACGACAGCGCCATTGGCAATGATATGTAGTTCAGACATTTCTTTGCCTTTTTTGGCTTGAAATCCTCTGCAGGTTACTAGTTCTGCAGCATTTTTTATCAATAAACTTCCTTTTTTCATCATCATCACTACTCCATTAACCTTGCTTCTAATACTTGTTCCATAGTAAAGTCTTCAAGTCCAAGATAGTAGGCTGCTGTATCCACTAGGGCCTCCATTGGTACAGAGCCAACAATTTCACTTCCTACTACATTTACACCATATCTCTTAGCTTCTATTCTAATTAACTCAAACACTCTATATAAAGCAGATTTTGTATAATCTGTCATATTCATAGAAACTTGAACAATACCTCTGTCCTTTAATTCTACACCCATACCTTTGCAGTATCTTAATCCACCACTAAGATGTCTTACGCTTTTTGCAATCTTGTCAGCAATTTCTAATTTATCAGTGTCTAGATTTACGTTATAGGCTACTAATGGCATTCTAGCCGCAACACCAGTAACACCAGCAGTTGGGTGGATTTCATGGGGTCCAAAATCTGGATACCATTCTGGTTGCTGTACCTTCTCCGCCATACCTTCAAATTGACCTTTTCTTACCTGAGCTAAGTTTTCTCTAGCTGGGGTTGAAGCAGCCTTTTCATATAAGTAAATAGGTAAATTATATTTTTCAGCAGCTTCTTTAGCTACTTCCTTAGCTAATTCAACCGCCTCTGTCATACTTACGTTTTTAATTGGAATAAAAGGAACAACGTCAGTAGCACCCATTCTTGGATGTTGTCCTTCATGCTTTGTCATATCGATTACTTGTATTGCAGTTCCTATAGCTTCTATCATGGCATTTTTAACAGCTTCTGGTTCTCCTATAACAG
Organism: Natronincola ferrireducens; assembly: GCF_900100845.1. NCBI lineage: Bacteria > Bacillati > Bacillota > Clostridia > Peptostreptococcales > Natronincolaceae > Natronincola > Natronincola ferrireducens. Next base: position 67,602 of record NZ_FNFP01000008.1, read on the forward strand.
TTACAACCGATCTGTTATGATCTGCATCGCTGCTATAATCTAAAAGCTTTACTCCTTCTTTACCTCTAAAAGCATCTACAATTTTTTCTATCTTTTCTAAATCTCTACCTTCACTGAAGTTTGGAACACATTGAACAATTTTTTTCTTATTACTCATGATTCATCCACCTCTCTTTATTATATTAAAACATACTTTTCCTAAAGTTGTAAATTATTCTGTAATTTATTTTTCAGAGATTGTTAAAATTTTTTATTGTCTAAGATAGCTATGCAACTATCTATAAGATAAATTGTTGCATAGCTAATGTATTATTAATAGTTACCTGCTTTTTTACTTTCTATTTTCAAATACCTTTGCAACTAAACCTTTTACTAAATCCTCTTTAGGAATAAAAGGTAGTGTAATATGGTCTGTGTCACCAAACTCTTGGTTGTATTCCATACTAGTTGTAATAGAGTTTTCATTTCTTGCCCATGCACGGCGAGCAACACCACCCATTACGTCCCAAGGCATAGCTGACTTTAAGATGTTATCTACTCTTTCGCTGCCGTCTAATACCATACCAAATCCACCGTTGATAGATTTACCTATACCTACACCACCACCGTTGTGTAGTGCAATTAAGCTCATACCTCTTGCAGCATTTCCTGCAAAACATTGGGTAGCCATATCTGCCATAACATTACTACCATCTTTAATATTGGAGGTTTCTCTGAAAGGTGAATCTGTACCACTTACGTCATGATGATCTCTACCTAGCATAATTGGTCCTACTTCACCGTTTCTTACCATTTCATTGAATTTAAGTGCTATTCTTGTTCTACCCATAGCATCTTGGTATAGGATTCTGGCTTGTGTTCCAACAACCATTTGATTTTTCTCTGCATCTCTAATCCATACATAATTGTCTCTATCTTGACCTCTTCTATTTGGATCGATTAAGTCCATAGCTGCCTTATCGGTTTTCATTAAATCTTCATGCTTACCACTTAAGCATACCCATCTAAATGGTCCATAGCCATAGTCAAATAACTCTGGTCCCATAATATCTTCTACGTAGGATGGGAAGATAAAACCATCTTTATCATCGATACCATTTTTAGAAATTTCCATAACCCCTGCATCATAAACGGATTTCATGAAGGCATTACCATAATCAAAGAAATAAGTTCCCCTTGCTACTAAGGTCTTAATTAAATCAAAATGATTTCTTAATGTCTCATCAACTAATTCCTCGAATTTAGCTCTATTGTTTTTTAATAAATCTGTTCTTTCATCAAAGGTAACCCCTTGTGGACAGTATCCACCTTCGTATACCGCATGGCAGGAGGTTTGGTCAGAAAGTAATGGAATGTGTATATTGTTATCAACTGCATATTGTAGTAGGTCTACAACATTTCCATGATAAGCGATGGAAATAGGCTCTCTTTTTTCTATATATTCTTGAGCTACCCTAAATACTTCTGCTAAATCGCTAGAAACTAGGCTTACCCAACCTTGATCATGTCTTGTCTTAATTCTTGAGTAGTCCACTTCAGCAACAATTCCAACACCATTAGCAATTTCGATGGCCTTTGGTTGCGCACCACTCATACCACCAAGACCTGATGTTATAAATAAGACTCCTCTTAAGTCTTCATCTTGACCTAATCCTAAGATTTTTCTTCCTGCATTTAATAGGGTATTGAATGTACCATGCACAATTCCCTGTGGTCCAATATACATCCATCCACCAGCTGTCATTTGACCATAGTTAGCTACACCCATTTGTTCTGCAACATCCCAATCCTTTGGATTGTCAAACATACCTATCATTAGGGCATTTGTAATAATTACTCTTGGTGCATCTGGCTTAGATTTAAATAAACCTAATGGATGTCCTGATTCAATAACTAATGTTTGTTCATTTGTCATAATTTCAAGATATTTTTTGATTAGTCTATACTGCATCCAGTTTTGGCATACTTTACCTGTTTCTCCATAGGTAACTAATTCATATGGATAAAGGGCGATATCAAAGTCTAGGTTGTTATCCATCATTACTTGGAAAGCTTTTCCTTCGATGCAATTTCCTTTATATTCGTCAATTGATTTTCCTTTAAGGTTTCCTTCTGGTCTAAAACGATAGCCATAAATTCTTCCTAGTGTTGTTAATTCTTCTAAAAATTCTGGTGCTACAACTTCATGTAGTTCTTCTGGGATGTATCTTAATGCATTTTTCAATGCAACCTCTGTTTGAGCTGGTGTTAGCTTAAAGCCCCTGTCCGGTGCTCTACGAATACCCTCAGCAAATTCGGGATATTCTGGTAAAACATTATCTAATTTGATTGTCATTGCTTTAGAAATATCTACATTGCTTATCATAATCAACACTCCTTTTTAAAATTTTTATTTATTATGCTCTTTAAAATTAATTATATAAATCCACCGTCACCAAAACGTCTAATTTTTTTAAAAATTTATTATTTACATTTATTTTTTGCAAATAAATAAGGCCCGATATGAATCAGACCTTATTTTATACTGCTTTTAAAATAGAAACGATACTATTACTTAAATGCTTTGTCAAATCAATTTCTTCTAACTCCTCAATAGGATGTTCTTCATTGTCACCTACTAGTTTAATGATGGGTCTTGTGGGCCAATCCTTATGGATATTGACTACAATTCCTTTTTCCCCAGATCTTAGTTTTACTAAAGTCCCTACGGGATAAATAGACAGATGCCTTAAAAAAACCTTTACTAACTCATAGTCAAATTGATGATTTCCCATAGCAATTAAGTACTCAATAGCTTCATGGAGTTCAATACCTTTTCTATAAACTCTGTTGGAGGTTAATGCATCATATACATCACAAATAGCAACAATTCGAGGAAAAATATGAATATTCTTACCCCAAAGCTTATTAGGATATCCTGTACCATCATACCTTTCATGGTGATCTCGAATAATCCAACGGATTTCATCTTTTAATCCCTTTATATTTTTTACAATTTCATAACCACAAACAGAATGTTTTTTCATCTCATTATATTCTTCATCTGTTAACATACCAGGTTTATTTAAAATAGTATTAGGGACATGAAGCTTTCCTATATCATGTAATAGTGCCCCTATGCCTAACACCTCTAAGTCTTCTTTTGTAAAGTCCAAAGCAAGTCCAGTAATTAATGAAAAAATACACACATTCACACTGTGACCAAAGGTATAGTCATCAAGGGTTTTTATATCGGTTAAATAAATAAGAATATCTTCATTATCTATTAATTTTTCAATAATTTTTATTATAGCCTGCTGCAACTTCTCAATATTAATTGTTCTACATATTTGTATACCCTCAACAGTATTCTTAATTGTGTTTAAAGCTTCTCTTCTTGTTTCCTCTATAATGGCTTTTTCTACCTCAGAAGAATGATTTCCTCTCCAATCTATATAAACAGTTTCAATTCTATGGTTCTTTAACCTCTCTATATAAAATTCCTTAATCGATGTTCCTTCATCGATTAATAATCTTCCTTCTTTATCAAAAATAGGTTTTCTCAATATCATACCAGCTACTAATGCAGAAGTATTAATTTTCAACATTAACCCCCCCCCTCTCATATTAATGTTCAGTTTTTAATTTTAAAAACGATATTTAAATATGTATATTTTATCAATTTATCCCTAAATAAAACAAATTCTACAAAAAAAAATAAAATCCTACCATTTTTCTACAAATGATAAGATTTTATTGTTAATTAGTACTTTTTTCCTAGTTACCCTTATGGTCCCATTTTTTTTGTAATCTCTGGGCTATTTCTTCTATCTTTCTTAAACGATGATTTACTCCTGATTTACCGATGGATGGATTTAACATTTGGCCCAGTTCCTTTAGACTGGCATCCTGATATTTTAGTCGAAGCTCTGCAATTTCCCTTAATCCTAAGGGTAATTCCCTAATTCCTATTGTATCTTTTATATATTGTATATTTTCTATTTGTCTCATAGAAGCATTGACTGTTTTACTTAAGTTGGCAGTTTCACAATTAACAATTCTATTGATATCATTACGCATTTGTTTATAAATACGAATGTTTTCTAAATCCAACAAAGCTTTATGGGCCCCAATAATATTAAGGGTATCCACCACCTGGTCCCCCTCTTTAATATAAACCACATAACTTCCTTTTCTTTCAACAATTTTAGCATTAAGCTGGAATTCATTGATAAGATTTTTCAAATCCTCACTGTGCTCTGGACTATTGGTGACAAACTCTAAATGATAGGTTTTTTCAGGAGCACTTATAGAGCCTCCACCTAAAAAGGCTCCTCTTAAATAAGCCCTTTTACAGCAGGGTTTTGTAAGAATCTGGCTGGGGATCTCATAGGTTATATCAAAGGAGTTATTATAGTCTTTAAATATCCCTACTTTTTCTAAGATGATAGCACTTCCCATAGAATGGGTAATCAACATCATATAATGGTTATTCTTCTTTAATCTAGCATTTTTCCTTATCAATACCTCTACATGAATTTGAAACAATTCTTTAATATATTTAAATATTTTTCTTGCAGTAGAAGGATTTTCAGTATTAATTCTTACATTAAATTTTTTTAATCCTGTTAACTGAAGGACCCCACTCATTCTAATTAATGCTGCCAATTCCGCCAATTTACAACAATCTTCTTGGGGAATAATTCTTGCTAATTCTGATTTCGTGTTTCCTGAAAAGGACATATTATCACAACCTTCAATAATCTTTTTATGTAGTATTTTCCAAAAACAAATTACCTATAATTTTTTTACAAATGTACAAAATATATATGAGCCTATTTATCCTATATTTTAAGGAGGTGCGCAAGATGAAACAACATCCAAGAATGGAAGTAATGTGCCATGTACAAAACTGTAAGTTCAACGAAACAGATTATTGCTTTGCTCCAAAGCTTGAAGTAAATGCTAAAGGAAACAGCGAAATGGCTAATTCTTCAGACGAAGCTCTTTGTACAACTTTTCAGCCTCAATAACTTAATATTTTATAACGAAGACCTCACCACTTATTTTTGTGAGGTCTTCTTAATATGTCGAATAGCTTTTTGTATAATTTCCTTTTCATCATCATATTTCGCTAAATCTACGGCACGATTAATATGAATGAACTTAGCATCAATAAATCCTTCTTCCTTTAATGGTATACAATGAATGGATCTAGATTGCATTAAGAACCAATGTACCGTTTTATTAATCATATCATTATCTTCCCAACTATTTTTAAAAGTATAGTGGATTTCTCCTAAATACTTTAGCACTTCCACCTTCACTCCAGCTTCTTCATATACCTCTCTTATAGCAGTTTCTTGAATGGTTTCACAAGACTCTATTTTTCCCTTTGGCAGTACCCAATCTCCATTATATTTTTTTAATAATAGTATAGCATTGCCAAAAACCACTACACCTCCAGCACTAGTTTCCTCTCTCACACTTTCCACTCCTTTAACCTTTGTGACCTCAAATCTGCATGAAATACATTATTATGTCTATTATCTATCCTTTTGTATGAATTATGATAACAAAGTCTTCCTTTAAGGATATTTACCAATAGACTTTAGATAAAATAACAAATAATCGAATTTATATCTTATTAATAACTTTGTAAGGCTAATAACTTTCCATTTATTATAATAATAAATTACCACATTCAACTATTTATTTCAATCATTAAGGAATTAAAGGAATAAAAAAAGGCAAATCATTCTCCATAGGATGAGTTACCTTTTAAAATAACATTAATTTAAGCCATTGTTATAATTCAATAACAGCACTAGCTTCTTCTGAATTAAGTCTTATTTTGCACTGTAGCTTTTAATCTTGAAATTTTCTATCTAAATGTTTTAAAGTTGCTATTTTTTTAGAAGGTGAGGAGCCTTTGGTTTCTTCAAGGCCTATATCTACAATAATTTTTGATAACTTAACGGCATCATGTCTTACATAATCTCTTTTGATTTCTACTAGGTTATCTTCTATTAAACTGATTTCATATTCTTTTAATTTCCCTCTATCCTCTTGGGTTATCTTTACTAAACTTGCACCTTCTTGCTGATACTTTTCGTAGGCATTTTCTACTATCTCTCCGTTATTAGCTATAACAAAGTCTACCTCTATTTTAGGACAGTGTTTCATAATTGCTTCCAAATGACCAATGACAGAATAGCCATCCGTCTCCCCAGGCTGCGTCATCATATTAGAAATGTAAACCTTCTTAGCAAAAGACTGGGCTATAGCTTCTTCAATATTTTTTACTAATAAATTAGGTAGAATACTGGTATAAAGACTGCCGGGACCTAAAACAACCACATCCGCATTCCCAATAGCCTCTATAGCCTCCTTTAATCCTTCTGCTACTTTAGGTTTGATAAAAACCCTTTCAATAGGACTATTCTCTTCTATACTTTTTTTAGGAATATTTGACTCTCCCTTAACTACTGTACCACTATTCAATACACCATAAAGGGTGATATTTTCTAAGGTAACAGGATATACTTTTCCTGTCACAGCCAATACTTCACTCATTTTTTTAATAGCTTCCTCAAAATTGCCGCTAATACCATTCATTGAGGCAATAAATAGATTGCCAAAGCTTTGACCCTTTAAAGTTCCCTCCTGAAAGCGATATTGTAAAAGTTTTTCCATAGTTGGTTCCATCTCTGCTAAAGCAATAATACAATTCCGTATATCTCCAGGGGGAAGCATACCTAAATCCTCTCTGAGCTTACCAGACCCTCCCCCATCATCTGCTACCGTAACGATAGCTGTAATGTTGGAGGTAAATAGTTTTAAGCCCCTTAGAAGGATGGATAACCCAGTTCCTCCCCCTATAACTACAATTTTGGGTCCCTTGGCTAAAACCTTCTTATCGTAAATCATTTTGTTGATTTTTCCTTTATCTAGATTACCACCTATTTTATGGATATCCTTTAATAAAGATCTTAATCCAAAATACAATGCAATATAAATCAATAGTACACCTAATAGACCCCCTATAATTTGAAGACCTACATTAACCGTCATCCCTACAAAATAATAAGAAAGGGAGTAGGCTAATAAAAGCACACCTATTAAACCCAATATAATCCATCGCTTAATTTGAAGCCCTGGTTTCAACCAATCAACAGCCTTCATTTAATCTCTTTTCCTTTCCCTTAGCGTATCATCCCTATGGGTTAAAATACTGCGGTAACCCTTCTCTTTTAATTTATGATACAGTACATGGGCTATTGTGACAGAACGGTGTCTACCCCCAGTGCATCCAATAGAAATAACCAATTGATTTTTTCCTTCCTTTATATAATGGGGAATTAAAAAATCAACTAAATCAAAAAGCTTGTTAGAAAATTCTATACTGATGGGAGAATTCATCACATACTCCCTTACCTTTATATCCTTTCCAGTAAAATCCCTTAGCTCTTCAACATAATAGGGATTGGGCAAAAACCGAACATCAAATACTAGGTCAGAGTCTAAAGGAATACCATGTTTAAACCCAAAGGAGGTGATATAGATGATTAAATTATTGGTTTGATTTCCTTCAAGATAAATATTTCTTATTTCTTCCTTTAATTGCCCCGGCGTCATTCTCGTAGTATCGATAATATTTGTTGCCATAGCCTTCAGCTTTTTAAGACGATCCCGCTCCTTGTCAATCCCCTCACCAATACTACTATTTACTGATAATGGATGCTTTCTCCGGGTTTCCTTAAATCTTTTAATAAGGGTTTCATTGCTGGCATCTAAAAACATAATTTCATAGGAATAACCTAGTTCCTCTAAATCCTCTAAACTAGCGAATAAATCATCAAAAAACATACCCCCGCGAATATCAATTACCAATGCCACCTTATCTATATCTCCTTGGGATTGACGACATAGCTCTATGAATTTTGGAATTAACGTAGGAGGAATATTATCTACACAATAAAAACCTAAGTCCTCCATATATTTAACCCCTTCACTTTTACCTGCGCCAGACATTCCAGTAACAATAACAAATCGCATCTTATCAAACTCCTCTTTCGTAGAATAGCATTGATTTCTATTCTTCCCCTACAATACGAACCTCAGGATGAAGCTCAACACCAAACTTTTGTAATACAGTTTTTTGAACTAAAGCAATCAATCCTAATACATCATCAGCTGTAGCATTCCCTATATTGACAATGAATCCAGAATGAAGTTCTGAAACTTGAGCATCCCCTACCCTAACACCCTTTAAATCAGCGTCTTCAATTAGTTTTCCTGCAAAATATCCTGGTGGTCTTTTAAAGGTACTCCCGGCACTTGGGAGGTGAAGGGGTTGTTTTGTTGTGCGTTTTTGAGTTAAATCGTCAGTAATAGCTTTAATTTCTTCATATTGTCCCTCTTCAAGCTCCATAGTTACCTCCAGGACAATATAGTTTTTCTTTTGGATTATGCTGGTCCTGTATCCCAGCTGCAGCTCCTCTAAGGAGAACTCCATTACTTCACCTGCTTCATTTAACACTTTACAGCTTTTCACTACATCCTTCATTTCGCCACCATAGGCCCCTGCATTCATGGTAATAGCTCCCCCTAGGGTGCCTGGAATGCCGCTGGCAAACTCAAAACCCTTTAGGCTTTTTTGTAGAATTTTTTTAGATAGGGTTGATAGCAAAACACCAGCCTCAGCTACTACCTTGCTACCATTAATTACTATATTACTTAGGTTTTCTGCAATTTTTATTACAACACATCGCATCCCCTTATCTCTAACCAAAACATTTGATCCATTCCCCATGATAAAATAAGGAGCCTTAGCTTCTTTACAGATTTCCATAGCCTTCTGAATCTCTTGTATATTTTGAGGGATAAGTAATATGTCTGCTGGGCCACCTATTTTAAAAGAGGTATGGTTTTTCATAGGCTCATCCAACAATATATGTTCTTCCTGCATAACTATTGAAAACTGTTGATACAATTTATTTTTATCCACTATTTTCACTCCTAAGCCTTGAAGGTTAATTATTTTTTCTTCTCTATTTCCTTTAAAGTATATCTCTTTTTTTATCCTTGGTCAATTCATCCTATTGACTTCACTTTGTAATCGAATGTAGAAAAATATGTATTTTTTCCTCTGCATCTTTTAATACTTCTTCGGAATTTTTTTTCCCCAATACTCCTAAACGAATTTCATTCTGCAATATTTTGTCAATTTCATTCCAATGGGGATGGGGAGGAATGATTAGAACATTATCTAGATTATCATAAAGTGTAGTCATTAAAGGGTTTCCTTCATAAATGTTTCCTACAGTTTCTTTAACCGGGAATACCCCTAATCGATTTAATTCCTTTTGATATTTTTCATCAGCTAAATGTTTTATAAAGGCTACGCACATTTCTAGCTTTTTTTCATCCTGCTGTTTAGAAATTCCATAGGCACCTATACCGCTATTCATGGTAATTGGAACTCCTTCTTTGCCTATAGGATACGTAGCTATGTCATACTCAAATCCCACACCTTCATTTTTTAAATTCTCTAAAGCATTTAAAGCCCAAGTTCCTACAGGATATACGGCAATTTTTTGTTCTTTATAAAATGAAGTCCACGCTGCGTTGGAAGTATTTTCACCAAAATTAGGAGGAGTTACTTCATATTTTTGTTTTAAATCTATAACTTTTTGTAGACCGGATAATGCCTTCTTGTCAGAAAAGCTATAATTAAAATTTTTATCGATTACTGTTCCTCCATCACTTAACAAAATTCCCCATATATTATAATAACCAGATTGTATAAAACTATGAAATCCAAAGTGGTCTATTTCCCCGTTGGGACTGCTGGAATAAGTCAGCTGTTGAAGCTTCTCTACAAACTCTTCATAGGTCCAGCTTCCATCCACTGGTGGTTCTACACCCCTTTCATAAAAGATATCTAGATTTAATACCATCGTATAGCTAGTCATCATCCATGGCATTGCCCATATCCTATCCTTGTAGGATACCCCCCTAATAGCACTTTCTCTAAAACTATTTATTTCCTCTCCCGTTAAGTAGGGATCTATAGGTTCTAATACATCTTTACTTAAAATACTATAATCACTGCCTATTGGAACAATATCAGGCAATTGCCCCATTTTCACAGCAGTATCTACCTTTATTGGTCCTTTTTCCCAATCCAACGGCTTAAAGTCCACATATACTCCAGGATTTTTCTTTTCAAACTCCTGTATCTTTTCATAAATCCATTGGAAGCTGGTGCCAGTTTTTTTGTCTAGTCGGGGATAATCCCAAAAGGAAATAACTCCTGTCCATTCTTGCTGGCTTTGGTCAAGGTTGTAATCAATTTTTGTGGGGGGAAACCTAAGTAAATAAATAGGGCCTCCAATAATAAATACCAAAAGTAATATATATATAAATATACGAATCAATCTTTTATAAGCTTTTCTCATAAGAATCCCTCCTTATCTTCGGTGTATTCCCAAAACTCCCTCCGTCCCTTTATATGAGTAGGAATCTTAGGAATACATCATTGAAATAAATTGAGATATAATTCAAACAGAATCAAAATACCCTCTGGGTAAACAAACTAAGTGACTAACACGAAATCAAAGATTTCGGTTATCTACTTATGAATTAAGTCTCATTTTATGTCTATTCCTACCTATTATTTGTTATTCCTAGAGACAAAGCAGTAAAGTAAAAAAAGAGTACACTAAGTACTCTTATATGTTAACTTTAGCTCCCTTTTTTACTAGACCTTCTTGTACTACCTTTCCAAAAAATATTTGTTGTCCAAGCGTACAGGAATGGTTTTTAGTAAAAGCTGGGCATTGTTGGTGGCATTTTTTTTCAATTTCTGTAATCTTAATCACTGCATCCCCTATGGTCAGTAAAGTATTTATAGTTATTTTTTCTAAGTCTATTCCTTTAATAACAAAGTTTGCTTTAAATTTAAAATGACAAAATCCTTTGATTATATCCTGGGTTAAGCTGTCATATCCCTTAGAAGTTATCAAGCTAATGTTTTCATCCTTAGAAGTTTGTAAAAATATTTCTTGATGATTTTTCCAGACATCATCTTTCTTTTTTGAAATTCCTTGGACAATCCACAAAGCGCCTACCCTCCAATTTCCGACATATTTCTTGTGCCTAATTGGAAATCCTCTGTATACAAATAATGCTGTTGGGGTTTGGCTAAAATGGATTCCTCTATAACCTTTGTTAGTTTATGGGGTTGATTTCTTATAATATTGAGGATGTCTATCTCTTGATTGCTGTGGAGACATGGCTTTAGTTTGCCATCACTGGTCATTCTAATCCTATTACATTCTTCACAAAAATGACTACTAATGGGGTTAATAAAGCCTATCTTTCCTTTAGCTCCAGGTATTTTATAATATTTTGCTGGACTGGAGGTTTGATGGGCTAAAGGGATTAAATTGCCAATTTTCTTTTTAATGGCTTCATTTGAAATAAATCTTTCCGTTGCCCAATTACCGGCCTGCCCTACTGGCATCAGTTCAATAAATCTTACTTCTATATTATCATCTGCTGTAAGTGCCACAAAGTCCTGTACATCCTCTTCATTGTAGCCACCTATAATAACAGTATTTAATTTTACAGGGGTCATACCCAGTCTTAGAACTTCTTGTATGCCATCTAACACCATATTGACATCCCCACCTCTGGTAATTTCTCTATACTTTTCTGGTTTTAAAGAGTCAATACTGATGTTTACTCGTTTTAGCCCTGCCTCCTTTAAGTCCTTTGCATATTCTTTTAATAGTACTCCATTGGTGGTCATAGCAATATCATTGATTCCTTCAATTTTTGATAAAGAGGCGATAAAATCTACAATCCCTTTTTTTACCAAAGGTTCACCTCCGGTAATCCTAATCTTGTTTATACCTAAAGATGCAGCAACCTTAGCTATTTCTGTAATCTCTTCAAAGGTCAACATATCTCTATGATTCTTTTTACAGACACCCTCCTCAGGCATGCAGTAGAGACACCTTAAATTGCATAGATCCGTAATAGATATTCGCATATAATTAATCCTTCGATTGTAATTATCTCTCATTATCTCACCCCTATATATAGTCAAAATATTTAAAAAGCTAGTCCCAAAAGGACTAGCTTTTATAAGTTCTAGTTAGTTTCCTTTTCAAATACGGGAGGCATGGAAATTTCTTTTCATACCCATAGGCTCCTTCTCCTAGACCTTTGCCCTTAGAGATAGTAGCTCGGAAAATCTATTGTTTTTTATTGATATTTATTAATTATTATAGCATTTTCATTGGTCAATTAAAACATTTTTTTTATTATTGTAAATATTTAATCTTTTTCCTCTTGCAAATCCGATTAAAGTTATGTTTAGAGCTTTTGCAATATTAACTGAAAGGTCTGTAGGAGCTGATCTAGATATAATAAAAGGAATTTTTCTTTTACTAGTTTTAATAATCATTTCAGAAGAGATTCTACCAGTTGTTATCAGGAGTTTATCAACTAAATCCATATCCTTTAGAAAGGCTTCCCCAATTACTTTATCTAAGGCATTATGTCTGCCTACATCTTCATGAAATAGCAGCACTTCATGTCTATTACAAAGAGCACAGGCGTGTACCCCCCCTGTTTCTTTAAATAAATTTGACATTTCATTTAGCTGACTAGATAAATCCCAAATTTCTTCTGCCTTTACCTTTATTTCATTTTTTATGGCTTCAGATCCTAAAGAATCCAGTACATTATAAAATACCGTTCCCTTTCCACAACCAGTTGTTACTGTTCTTTTACCAAATAGTTTTTCTGCAAAAGGAGATTTATTTTTAACCACTACATAACCATGTCCTTTTTCTTCATTTATATATATGCTTTCGATTTGTTCCTTAGACTTAATAATTCCCTCTGAGATTAAAAAGCCCACTGCTAAATAATCCAATCCTTTAGGGGAACATAACAAAGTAATAAACTCTTCGCCATTTATAAATATGGTAAAGGGATATTCTGTAATAACTACATCTTCAACTGTCTCCCTTGTATATCCTTTTATTCTATCGATGACTATTTCTTTTGTATAGGACATCTTACCCCTCCTAAAGCTATAATTTTATTTTTAATTCCTTGGATTATTCATAGTATAATTATATCATATTATTCATTCCATCATTAAGGTTTGTAACAAATCTCTATAATATTTGCTTTTATTCCCTACTTTATTTATTTTTCTCCCAGTAGTAAGTTTGTTATTTTTTATATTTTTACTATTCCCATGCTGTTATTTAATCTATTTATCCATGGTAAATAGTATAGGTTATTACTAGAAATGTTTTATTGAAAAAGCTCCCTATGACAATTTTATAATTTAGGATAACAAAAATCTATAAAGAAATTGTTTAAATTCCATATGTTTGGGTGTTAAAGCCTTATATTGATATTTTCTATTACTTAATATTTATTTTGTTCATTTTCTTTACAGTTTTTCAAAAACATGGTATCTTAAAAGTATGTTAAAACTTTATTAAAGATTAAGGAGGAGTTTTGTCTTATGAAAAACACATTAAGCATATTAAAGTATGCTATGGAAATGGAAAAACAAGGCTATGAATTTTTTAAAAGCAATGCCTCAAAGATGTCTTTAGCAAGTGCCAAACAGATGTTTGAAAAGCTAGCTGATGTAGAAATGGATCACTATAACTATTTAAAAGAACAGGTTGAGTACATAGAGGCAAACAACGAAGTTAAAGAAGTGGAGTTTGACTTAGATAGAGAAAGAGATTTATTTGATGAAAGAGCTGAAAAGGAATTGCTAGATAAAACTATTGGTGAGTCTATGACTCCTGATTTAACAGTTCTAAGAACTGCTTATCTAATAGAAAAGGATTATGCAGAATTCTATAGAAAGGCCGCTAAGGAAACAGATGATCCTAAGGCTAAAAAGCTTTTTGAAGCACTAGCCCAATGGGAGGATGGTCATGAAAAGCTATTTAAACAGGAATACGACCGGCATATGGAAGAATACATGAATCAACCTTGGGGCGGTTAAAGGATTTCAAAAAACGAAGAGGTCATTTTGACCTCTTCATTTTTTATGCCAGCTTTTCTACTTTAACACCAGTTACCTTTAGTCCAGGTATTTTACAGTATTTATCTAGGTCTTCATCATTGGTGAGCACATTAGCACCCTCTCCCCAATGGAATGGTATAAATAGTACATTTTCATCTACAATGTCTGTTACTTTAGCTTTTATTGTAATCTCTCCTCTTCGGGAGGCTACTTTGATAGTTTCTCCATCTTCTATGCTTTTAGCCGCTGCAAGCTTTGAATTTATTTCTACATAGGCTTCTGGAGCAATATTATTAATTCCTTCTGTTTTACCAGTCATAGTTCTGGTATGGTATTGATATAAAATACGTCCTGTTGTTAGGACCAATGGATACTCTTCACTATTTAACTCATTGGATTCTACAAATTCAACTGGTTTCAATAATCCAGCACCCCTAGCAGGCTTACCACCATGTAGGAACTTAGTTCCTGGATGATCTTCTGTTGGACATGGCCATTGAATACCTACCTCTTCGATTCTTTCATAGGTAATTCCAGCATATTGTGGTGTAACGGTTCTAATTTCTTGGAATACTTCTTCTACATTATTGTATTTCTTATCATACCCTAGCTTATTCATTAGCTCCATAAAGATTACCCAGTCGGGCTTAGCTTCTCCTACAGGTTCCACCGCTTTTCTTACCCTTTGGACTCTTCTTTCAGTATTAACAAAGGTACCATCCTTTTCAGCAAATACAGCAGCTGGTAATACAACATCTGCTAACTCTGCTGTTTCTGTTAGGAAAATATCCTGTACTACGACAAAGGCTTTTTCCAGTGCCTTTTTAACATGCTTTGTATTTGGATCCGATACCATTGGATTTTCTCCAAAGATATAAAGCATCTTAACGTCCCCAGCTTCAGCTCCATGCATGATTTCTGGAATTGTTAAACCAGGCTTATCGGAAAGCTTCACTTCCCAAGCAGCTTCAAATTTTTCTAATACAGCTGGGTTATTTACTGGTTGATATCCTGTCATTACATTTGGTAAAGCCCCCATATCACAGGCACCCTGAACATTATTTTGACCCCTTAATGGATTCACACCAGTACCTTCTCTACCTAGATTGCCGGTTACTAAAGCTAAATTCGATAAACTTATTACATTTTCTGTTCCATTATGATGTTGGGTAACCCCCATACAGTATAAAATGCTCCCTTTATTGGCTTCAGCATAAAGTCTTGCGGCTTTACGAATATCCTCAGCATCAACCCCACAGATTTCTGCAACCTTTTCTGGAGTGTATTTAGCCACAACCTCTTTTAATGCCTCAAAGCCTTCTGTATTTTCTTCAATGTATTTTTTGTTTTCTAAGCCCTCTTGTAAAATAACATTTACCATAGCATTAGATAATGCTATCGTTGTACCAGGCTTAATTTTAAGGAATACGTCAGCATCCTTTGCAAGCTCAATTTCTCTAGGATCTGCTACGATTAGTTTTGCTCCCTTATGTCTTACCGCCTGCTTAATTTGAGCACCTATAACAGGATGACTTTCTGTTGTATTTGAACCCGTTACAAAGATTGTATCGGCTTCTTTAATTTCTGCTACACTATTTGTCATAGCTCCACTACCTAATGTAGTTGCAAGACCTGCAACTGTAGAGCTGTGTCAGAGGCGGGCACAATGGTCAATATTATTGGTACCAATAACTCCCCTCATAAGCTTCATCATTAAATAGTTTTCTTCTGTTAAACCTCTAGCCGATGAAAATCCAGCTATGGCATCAGGACCATTCTCTTCTTTTACTTCTTTAACTTTACTGGTAATTACTTCATAGGCTTCTTCCCATGTAGCTTCTTCTAGCTTCCCATTTTTTCTAACCAGTGGCTTCTTTAAACGATCTGGATGACCTACAAAGTTGTAAGAAAATCTTCCCTTTACACAAAGTAGTCCATCGTTGGAAGGTCCATCAGCTGGTAAAACCTCCACAATTTTGTTGTCCTTTACTAATAAATCCATTTGACAGCCAACACCACAATAGGAACAAGTAGTTCTTGTGGATTTTGTTTCCCAATATCTAAATTTTTCTTTACTCTTAGGCATCAATGCTCCCACAGGACAAACGGATACACAATTACCACAGGATACACATGTAGAATGCTCAAGTCCTCTTTCAAAGGGTGTTGCAATATGGGTATCAAAACCTCTTACAGCAAATCCTATAGCATCTGTATTTTGTAATTGAGAGCATACATAAACACATTTCCCACAAAGAATACATTTTTCTTGGTCACTATAGTAAAATTGATTACTTTTATCTATTTCAAAAGTCTTTCTATCTCCCTCAAAGGAAGATTCTTTAATATCATATTTATAGCATAAATCCTGTAAAGTACATCTACCTGCCTTCTCACAGGTTAAACAATCTAATGGATGGTTTGCCAATAATAGGTCTAAAATTTCCTTCCTAGCTGTAACAACTGGTTCACTTTCTGTATAAACCTCCATACCTTCCCCTGCCGGAGTACAGCAAGCTGTTGGCAGATTTCTTGCCCCCTTCACTTCTACTACACAAATCCTACAGGAACCATGGGGTTTAAGTCTTTCATCATGACAAAAGGTTGGTATATCTACGCCAATTTTTTTCGCTGCCTGAAGTATAGTTGAGCCTTCTTCAACCTGTACTTCAAAGCCATTTATTTTTAAGGTGATCATCCTTCATCCTCCTTTAGCTTTTTGGTGTCCAACGGTTGATATATAATATATTAACCCTTTATAATAGCTTTAAATGGACAGGCCGACAAACACGCCCCACACTTAATACATGTATCTGTATCAATAACATATACTTCTTTACCCTTCACACCACTAATACAATTAACAGGACATTTTGTTGCACAAATACCACATTTCTTACATAGCTCAGGTATAACCTTATATTGTAAGAGGGCTTGGCACACCCCTGCAGGACATTTCTTTTCATTAACATGGGCTTCATATTCATGTTTAAAGTACTTTAAGGTTGATAATACTGGATTTGGTGCCGTCTGACCTAAGCCGCATAGGGAAGCAGATTTAATTGTAGTTGCTAAGGTTTGTAGCTTATCTATGTCGTCTATAGTACCTTTGCCCTCCGTTATTTTGTCTAGTAGTTCCAGCATTCTCTTTGTACCTTCACGACATGGTGTACATTTCCCACAGGATTCTTCAACGGTGAAATCCAAGAAAAATCTTGCAATATCCACCATACAGTTATCCTCATCCATTACAATCATACCTCCAGAACCCATCATAGATCCCAAGGCAATTAAATTTTCATAATCAATGGGTGTATCAATATACTCTGCTGGAATACATCCTCCTGAAGGTCCTCCTGTTTGGACTGCTTTGAAGGCCTTTCCATCTGGAATTCCTCCACCTATTTCATAAATAGCCTCCCTTAGGGTAGTTCCCATAGGAATTTCTAGTAATCCTGTATTGTTAATTTTACCTCCTAAAGCAAACACCTTAGTTCCTTTAGATTTTTCTGTTCCTATACTGGCAAACCACTCTGCTCCCTTTAGGATAATCTGAGGGATGTTTGCATAGGTTTCTACGTTATTTAATAGGGTTGGTTTATCCCAGATTCCTTTATGGGCAGGGAATGGCGGTCTTGGTCTAGGC
>NZ_FNFP01000009.1 GCF_900100845.1 Natronincola ferrireducens
GTGTAAATTGGTGAATAAAGAAATAGGAGATAATATTACTTTTTTAATAAATTGAAGTTATAAAAGAATGACGGAATTTGACATAGATATGTATATTGATTACAATATGTATATAATATTGTAATCAATATACATATGATTAGATAAAGGAATGTAAATATATGAATAAAATGATGCCAAAGTATTACATTATTAAACAAGATATCACTACTATGATTAACAAAGGGGAATTACAACCTAATTGTATTGTTCCAAGTGAAACAGAACTAATGAAAAAATATTCTGTTAGTCGTATTACTGCTAGGCGAGCCCTTGACGAATTATCCATGGAGGGATATTTATATAAAATACAGGGTAAGGGAACTTTTGTAAAAGAAGAAATAAAGAAACAAACATTATCTAGTGTTCAGAGCTATACTGAAGAGATATTACGTCAAGGAATGATTCCGTCTCGTAAAGTATTTAGTTCTGAGATTCAACTGGCATCGGAAAAAATAGCTTCTGCCTTAGAGATTAATCATAAGGAAAGTGTTTTTTTTCTAGAGCGGGTTTACTATGCAGATAATCTTCCACTATGTTATACAAAAGCAACTCTTCCTTATCGTTTTTTTAAGGATATCGACAAAATAGATTTTAGTCAGTGCTCACTCTATGATGTTATAGAAAACAAATATGATATAAAAATAGTAAAATCTTTTCTTAACATCAAAGCTGTTGCTGCCTTTGATAAGGTGGCAGAAAGACTTGAAACATCAAAAGGAACTCCCGTCCTCTTGTTCAGTGCATCTACTAATGGAATTGTAGATGAGGTAGAAAGGCCTATAGAAGTATTTTCCACATATTATCTAACAGATCATTTTAGTTATATATTAGAACAATCCCGTATATAAAATAATGTAAGATTAACCCGTTGAATTGGTTAAAATTTATAAATTGAAAAATATTACAAATTATGGATTAAGTTAGCGCTAATGATTAAATAGCACAACGAGTTTAATTTTATAAAATTAAACAGCACTTCCCTTAACTCTCAGGAAGTGCTGTCTTTAATTAAAATATTACATAAAAATTTTTTATTTAACTGCAACAACCTCAATTTCAACTAGGGCATCCTTAGGTAATCTTGCTACCTCCACACAGGATCTAGCTGGATAGCTTTCTGTAAAGAACCGTTCATATACTTTATTTATTCGTGGAAAATCATTCATATCCTTTATAAAAACAGTGGTTTTAATAACCTTTGAAGAGTCTATCCCTGCTTCTTTCAATATAGCAAAAACATTCTTAAGGGATTGCTCTGTCTGCTCCTCAACGTCCTTTGACATCTCTCCTGTAGTAGGATTAATGGGCAACTGTCCTGAGGTATATATCATGCCATTAACCTCTATAGCTTGTGAATATGGCCCTATAGCAACCGGTGCCTCCTGTGTAAAAATTGCCTTTTTCATTTGCAATCACTCTCTCTCCTAAATATATCTATTATCCTGTAAACCATCTTACCCTCTTCTAATAACTCTTCCTGGGCGGTTTCCGGTATGGTTGCCGTCGTCGATAACCAACTCTCCGTTTATAATTACATAGGCAATGCCTTCAGGATATTGAGTAGGCTCAGTATAGGTTCCTTTGTCTATTATTGTATCCTGATCAAAGATACAGATATCTGCCAGTAAACCCTCCTTGATTTCTCCTCTATCCTTTATATTAAAGGTATCAGCAGGCTTTTTAGTCATCTTATAGATCGCTTCCTCAAGCGTTAATGCCTTATCCTCTCTAACATATTTTCCAAGTACTCTTGGGAAGGCACCATATACCCTAGGATGAGGTTTACCACTGCCTAAGAGACCATCTGAACATACATTCATTTGTGGAAGTTTCATGAAGGTCTGTACATGCTCTTCTGTACCGTAGAAGTCCACCATTCCTACGGCATTTTCTTCCTCTAATAGAAGATCAAAGGTGGCATTATAGGGGTCTTTTCCTCTAAGTTTTCCTAATTCTATAAGGTTCAATCCCACTGTATCCTCATTTTTCTTGTTCTTTACGCTGGTAACAAATATTTGGTCAAGACCTGCAAACTCAACGAAGTTATCCCATCCAGGTATTCCATTTTCTATATCATATACCATCTTTTTTCTGAGCTCTGAATCCTTAAGACGTTCTATTAACTTGTCTGTTCCTCCGTCATGAACCCAAGGTGGAAGGATAACACCAAGCATCGTGCTTCCTGCTACATATGGATATTGGTCAAAGGAAACGCTGATGCCTTCATCCTCTGCTTTTTCCAAAAGCTCGATAACCTTTTCAATCTTGTCCCAATTTTTCTTTCCACAAACCTTAAAGTGAGAATAATGAATTCTAACGCCAGATTCTCTTCCTATTTTTATTACTTCTTCCATGGAATCTAATATTGTATCTGCCTCGCTGCGCTGATGGATTACAAATACTCCGTCATATTCAGCTACAACCTTACACATTTCAATTATCTCTTTTGATTCAGAATAAGCACAGGGCATGTATATAAGTCCAGTGGAAAGTCCAAAGGCACCGGCCTCCATTTCCCTTCTTGTAATTTCTGCCATCTTATTCAGTTCTTCCTCTGTAGGTTGTCTATTATCCAATCCCATAGCTTCCATACGAATATTACCGTGAGGTACCAGATAACACTCGTTAAGCCCTGGTCCTACCTTTTCAATCATAGAAAGATAGCCCGCCGTATCCTTGTAGGTCCAATCTATTTCATCGCTATCTCCATCAAGACCTGCCAGATTTTTTCTCCAAGGACTTATATATTCTACAGGCAGTGGCGCCATGGAAATACCATCTTGACCAAGCATCTCTGTAGTAACCCCCTGCATTACCTTAGGCATAACCTCAGGCTCTATAAGAACCTGAAGATCACTGTGGCTGTGGGTATCAATAAAGCCAGGAGCCACCACAAGACCTTCGGCATCAATAACCTTAACATCGTTATCTTTAATATTCTCTCCAATTTTTTCAATTCTATCACCATTTATTAACACATCTGCTTTATATCCTTTATTTCCGCTTCCATCAATAACCAAACCATTTTTAATTAATTTTTTCATTTACCTTTCACCTCGCAAATATTAGTTTTTAAAATTCATGTAATATATATCTTTAAATCCTATTTAAATTCTACTTCTTATACAGACTCACTAAATTCTATTTCCGGTGCAGGCTCAATACCCATTTTTCTATCTAATGCTGATACGAAAAATATTGCTGCGAAGGCTATGATACCGCCAGGAACCATTGCGCTTAGGCCCCAGGGTGTATTCAGACCATAAATCCATATAGCCGCTACTATAGTACCAGTAACAATTGATATGAAACCTGCTCTTTTGGTAACATTTTTATAGAAGATACCACATATAAAGGCTGCAAAAGGTCCTGCACTTCTTAGTGCAAAGGCTCCCATCATAACGCTGATGATGTTTGAAGCTGTTAATGCAACCATTAGACCCACACCACCAACTACTACCATTGTTACACGAGAAATCCAAACCTCTTTATTATCATCCTTAACACCTTTATTTATATAAGGTCTAAAAATGTCGTTAGTAAACATTGTAGCAGTCCCAATCATATTACCGGAAGCACTACTCATGGTTGCTGCTACAATAGCTGCAAGTACTATACCTGCAACTACAGGAGGTGCAAAGGTTATTGTTGCTTCTGCTAAAGCATTTTTTTGGGGACCACCGGCTGCAAAGCCATCAATGAATGCATAGGCTACTAGTCCTATAAGGGCAGGTACTATCGCATAAACAGCAGATAAAGCACCAGCAATAAGGGAACCTAACTTAGCAGACTTTCCGTCCTTTGCAGAACAGTAGGTTTGCACTATTTCTTGTCCTGTTGGAAAGGTCATAAAATACATTGCAATATAACCGATTATAGTTGGAAGCCCTACCTTAGTCATACTGACAAGATCAAGACTATTACCTGAACTGTCACTAACTGTTCTGGCATGTTCAAATAGTGCTGAGAAACCACCAATGGCACTGTTATTAACAATAATAAACATTGCACTTGTCATTCCAATCGTTATAAATAAAACGTGCATGATGTTTGCTGCTGTAACAGACTTGAAACCTCCTACCATTGTGTAGACAATAACAACTACTGTAGTAATTATAGCAGCTATTCTAAATTCAATTCCCGTAACAGAGTTAATAATTGAAGAAGTAGCTATTATTTGTGCACCAGTAGCCATAAATAAAGCTGTAATGGAGGTAATTGCAGTAAATATATGTGATGATTTGCCATATCTTTTGCTGATTATTTCAGGGACAGTACTGGCCTGTGCTTTTCTAAAATAAGGAGCAATAAAGGAAACCAAAATAAAGCCTATACCTGCTGCAATAACGTACCAGCTTGCAGATAATCCATATTTATAAACATTGGTAGCAATACCTGTGGTACTTGCACCACCTGTGTTAGCAGCAAATAGTGTACCTGCAAGCACTATAGGCCCTAAAGATTTACTTGCCATAAGGAAATCATCATTACTTTGTTTTTCAGTCTTACTCTTTTGACGGTTTGATGCAATAAGACCAATGGCAACGGTGGCAGCCATGTATAACAAAATTATTACCAATGTCGTAATCTGGGTACTGGACATATCGATCCCTCCTAGTTATTCTCTTTTTTAGTTTTATTTAAGTAATGCCTTCATAACTCCGTAATAGCACTGTGTTACTGAAGTTAACTGTTTAATTTCAATATACTCATTTACTGTATGGGCAAGATTTTCTTTTGAAGGTCCTATACCAAGAGTCTTAATATTAGCTTCTCCTGCATAGTGACTTCCATTAGTGCAGAAATTATATTGAGTAATGGAAGGATTAAAGCCCATAGCTTTTATTTCCCCGTAAACAGCTTGAACAAATTCTTCTTTTTCATCATAGAGCCAACCTGGGAAAAATCTCTCCCCCTCAATTACATTGCCGGTGTAGCACATTTCCTTTCCTATGGAATAAGAAGCCTTAACCTTAAGCTGAGGATCCTTTTTCATCATTTCTTCAAGAAGCTCTGTTATAGGTGCCAATACACTTTCCTTCGTTTCTCCTACTAAAAGTCTTCTGTCATAGGTAGCTCTACAGTACTCAGGTACTACCGAAGCTCCAGGATAAGGGCTTGACTTAATATCCGTAAGCTCTAAAATACCATCCCCTAAAACCTCATGGTGTGTTGGCTTTAAGGTTCTTATAGCTTCGATTACCTGAGCCATCTTATATACAGCATTGATACCCTTTTCAGGATTTGCCGAATGACAGGGCTTTCCAAAGGTTTCTATTATTATTTCTCCTCTACCCCTCTGTCCGATTTTAATGTTAAGCTCGGAGGCTTCACCTATAACTACATAGTCAGGCTTTACTCTTTCACTTATGGACCTTGCGGCAATACCTTCAAAGCATTCCTCATGAACCACTCCCGCTACATAAATATCTCCGGCAAAATCTTTATTACAGTCCTCTGCAAAGTTTGCTGCAGCACAAACCATTGCAGCCACGGCCCCCTTCATGTCTGAGGCGCCTCTTCCATAAATTTTTTCATCGTGAATTTCTCCTCCAAAGGGTGGATAAATCCATTCATTTGGGTTTGTTACCGGAACTGTATCTATGTGACCATCAAAGAGTATTTTTTTGCCAGGCTTGTTTCCTTTTATATGTCCTATGATGTTTCCATAGCCATCTATTATTATGTCATCAAAGCCTAAGGCCTGAAAATTTCTTTTTAATGCCTCAGCAACCTCATCCTCCTGTCCTG
This sequence comes from Natronincola ferrireducens, assembly GCF_900100845.1. Lineage (NCBI taxonomy): Bacteria > Bacillati > Bacillota > Clostridia > Peptostreptococcales > Natronincolaceae > Natronincola > Natronincola ferrireducens. The sequence continues at coordinate 5,794 of NZ_FNFP01000009.1, forward strand.
AGTAACTTTCAGCTCTTATAAGTTCCTGACATAAAGCTATAACCTTTTCTTCTCTTTCTTTACTCAACATTTACCTCACCTCTTAATAGTTATTTTTTCTCCTAGCTTGAGTATTTCCCATTCCAAACAATATCTCTGTAATTTTCTTTATCTGTATCACCTTCTGTACTCATAAATAGCACCCTTGAGTTTTCATCTAACTTAAGCTTTTCCCTCATCCAAGTCAGATTATTGTTGGTCATTATTTCAGCTACACATCCTAATGGAGCAGCTCCACTTTCACCAGAAATAATCCTTTCATCCCCTTGGGGTGGATTTCCTAAAATTCTCATGCCTTTTGCAGCTGTATAGTCGGGACAGGATATAAAGTTATCGGCATAATCCTTAAGAATGTTCCAGCCTATGGTACATGGCTCACCACAGGCAAGACCTGCCATTATAGTATCCATATCACCTGTTACAAACCGTAACTCTCCGTCATTGGCCTCTGCTGTTTTGTAAATACAGTCAGCTTTATTTGGCTCTACTATAGTTATAATTGGTCTATCCTCACCATAAATAGCTGAGAATAAACCTGTAATAGCACCGGCCATGGAACCTACCCCTGCCTGAAGGAAAATATGTGTTGGTTTCTCCTCCCCAAGGCTCTTTAACTGCTCATAAGCCTCATAGCCCATAGTGCTATAGCCTTGAATAATCCAGGTAGGAATGTCTTCATAACCCTCCCAGGCTGTATCCTGAACCATTACCCAGCCCTTTTCTTCAGCCATTCTGTTGGCTAAACGTACTGCTTCGTCATAGTTTCCATCGATGATTGAAGCTTCTGCTCCTTCTGCAATAATATTGTCTAGCCTTTCCTTCGCACTACCCTTTGGCATATATACCACTGAATTCTGTTTTAGCTGGTTTGCTGTCCAGGCTACTCCTCTTCCATGATTACCGTCGGTGGCGGTAACAAAAACTATATCACCAAGTTCTTTTTTTACCTCTTCAGAAATTAATTTTTCATAGGGCATTTCTGATATACTGCGGTTAAGTTTATTAGCTAAATAATTTCCTAAAGCAAAGCTTCCCCCCAGCACCTTAAAAGCATTTAAGCCAAATCTATAGGATTCATCCTTTACATATATACCTCCCAACCCTAATTCTTTAGCTAGATTCTTCATATCTCTTAAAGGTGTTTCAGTATAAACCGGAAAGCTTTCATGGAAGCTCTTTATCTCCTTAGCTACATCAGTGTTAAGAAAATCTAAAGGATATTTCTGTCCTTTTTTGCGTTCAAATTGTACCATCTTAAAAATTTCTTTCATCGGTGCATCCTCCTTCTATCATTTTGTCAGGATTAATAGCTTTTTCTTCTTCTTATTTCCTGACACTTTCATATTAAGCAATTGTCATGCCAAAATTTTAAAAAACACTATTATTTTGATAACGTTTACATAATTAACTTTAAAGGATAGCTGTTTCAAAGGATATAATCCCAACAAATAAAAAAAGACGTTTATAAGCTAAACCAATAAACGTCTAAGTTAATGCTTAAGTCTAATTACTTTTAATAGCATTTTTTACTTTATTTGTTTTTCATTTTTAAAATTGACTTTTCATTTTGAAAATAATTTTATAACCAATAGGAAATTATATACAATACTATCGTGTTGATAAATATAATTTCTATTTATTGCTTTTAAAAAAGTCCTTCTTTAAATCTTCCAAAGGAAGACTTTTTTATTTCTTCAGCACTTCCTCTAATCTTCTGTAAAAAGTAGTTAAGCTAATACCTAGACTCATGGCTGCCTTTCTTTTTCCTTCCGTTGTGTCCCCAAAAATATTTAAGGCCTTCTGTATTTCTCTAAGCTCCAGTTCCTTAAGAGGTGTTATTATATTAGCGTTATTACTAGTTACAACCTCCGTAGAAAGATCCTCAAAAAAATCCACCGGAAGGGTTTTATCATTTAATACCCCATCGCTTTCCATCATATTAATCATAAATTCCACGGTATTTTCCAGTTCTCTTACGTTCCCTCGCCACATATGGTTCTTTAACAGTTCCATGGTGCTTTTTTTAATATAATTGTAGGACTTATTAAGCAGACGATTATATCTTTTGATAAAAAAATTCGTAAGTTCTTCAATATCCTCTCTTCTTTCTCTCAGGGGCTTAATAGTAAGAGGTATGACATTCAGTCTATAATACAGGTCTTCTCTAAACTTTTTTGTCTCTATCATAACTTTAAGATCCTTATTAGTAGCTGCTATAACTCGAACATCTATAGGTATTACCTGATTAGAGCCAATTCGAGTAATCGTCCTTTCTTGCAATATTCTTAACAGTTTAGCTTGAAGATATATGGGCATGTCTCCTATTTCATCCAAAAATATTATTCCCTGATTGGCAAGTTCAAACTTTCCTATTCTTCCCTTTGGATCCGCTCCACTGAAAGCCCCCTTAACATAGCCGAAAAGCTCACTTTCCAGTAATGATTCAGGGATAGCGGCACAGTTAACAGCTACAAATTTCTGAGTCCTTCTGTCGCTTTCTCTCCATATAGCTGTGGCCACCATTTCCTTACCGGTTCCGCTTTCTCCTGTAATCAGCACCGTTGAGTTTGAGCAGGCTACCTTCTCTATATTACTTTTTAATCTTTTTGTTGCCTCACTACTACCGATAATATTTTTAGCATCTATAGTTTTATGTGTAGCCGTCATTTCGTACAAATCAGAATGTATGGTTTTAATATTTTTAAAGATAAGAATGCTGGTATACTGGTTATTTCTTAGTCCCAACGGATAAACTTCTCCCATAATAAATACCTCTTTATTGTCTATTATCATCTTGTATTCCGAGGTATTGTTTAGCTCGTCACCAGTATAAATAATTTCAACAGTCTTACCTTCCACCGTCGATACGCCTAACTGTTTCTTAGCGTTCTCGTTACTTTTTGTTATAATGTTACCTTCTCCCATTATCAATACACCTTGCTCCATATAATCAATTACACTATCTAAGGTGGCTATTATGGATAGGTTGCTTTCTTTTTCCTTCTGCTCTAAAGCCTTGGCAGCAATAAAATCTGCTATCTGATTAACAAATTCAAGATAAAGCTTCTCATTTTGTAAAATCAAATCCCTTTGCTCCTTACTGCTTCCCACAAGTCCAATAATTCCTATGATTTCCTCATGAACCTTGATTGGCATGGAAATCTCTATGGTTTCCTGACAATTGCTGGAGTTTGGGCAGTTGGAGCACAAAGAATCCTCTCCGGGATTATAAATAATCATTGTTTCTCCAGTATTTAAAAGATGCTTATAAACATAACCCTCTGAAGACATGTCCTGGTTTATATCCCCAGCATAAAGGCCTGTACCGGCTACACGGTATAATTTCTTGTCTACTACCTCTACGTCTACGCCGGATACCTGTGCGATTACCTCTGCATATTTTTGAACAGTACCCTGAATTGAACTTAAATCAAAACCCATATCCTCACCCTTTTCTCCTTCGTTATGTTCATAATATATTAACAGGAAAGATCCGTCAATAATTGCAATATATTGCGAATTACCGTTTGTCCTTTTCACCCACTGGGGAGTTTTAAATTAATAAACAGTATATTTTTCCCTATGTAGGAGTGTCTAATCTTTTAAATTTACAATATATTGTGATTTTTGCAACAGCTAAGCTGTATCGCTATGTCCTCAACAATGAAATCCCCCTCTATTATATGATATATTTTTATTGTAATCTACAAATTAGAAATGGAGGATGTATAAATGAGGATATTATCACATCAGGAAGTGAAGGATATACTAGTGGGCTGTACTATCCTGGGAACAGGTGGAGCGGTGCACTGGAAACAGGACTTAATTCTGTTAAGAAAGAGTTTGGATCTGATATATGAATAACTTCTTATAAATTTGCTTAATCTTAAACCGCACTTTTACTAGGGTGTGGTTTTTTTAATGGTGAAAATTTTACAAAATTGAAGTTTTTTACCTGTGCACATATTGTGAGGGAGTCAACGGGAGACAATGCTTTTTATGTTGTTTGTTGCTTTGTCACATAAAAATTCTTACAGCATAAAATAGTTAATACCTAAATAAAGGGGGGATGTTCTCTTGGAAGTATCAGTTATTATAGAAAGTGTTGTTTCTTTATTTATTATAATATTAGTAGGCGTTTATGGTAGTAGAAAAAAAATTATTACTGCAGAAACCAATAAAAGATTAGTAGATATCCTTATACAAATAGCCCTGCCCTTTATGATTGTTTCTTCTTTCATTTATACCTATGACCATACTATTAAATCTAATGTTATAAAAACATTTTACTACTCTATTATAGCCTATATAATAATGATTTTTGTTTCCCATCTACTTCTACTACCAGTAAAGGGTCATAAAAAAACAATATTGCACTTCGCTAATGTGTTTACTAATACAGGTTATGTAGGATTTCCTATATTAAATTCTATATATGGGACAGAGGGGGTTGTATACGGCTCTATATTTAATATGTTTTTTGTCATATTGGTGTGGACATATGGGCTTATCCTATTTAAAGATAATTTTAGTAAAAAAGAATTGAAGGCAGAACTAAAAAAAATCCTTCTAAATCCCTCTATTATAGCAGTTTGTATAGGGATTATAATCATGATATTCGATATTCAATTATCCGGTGCCTTAATATCCAGTATAGAGGCCATTGGCAACATTACAGGGCCATTATCTATGATTATTATTGGAGTAATCCTTTCAAATGTTAAAATACAAAAGTATTTAAAGGATTGGACAGTCTATTATGGAGTGGTTACTAAACTAATTATTATTCCTGCCATTATATATTTAATATCATTGTTGGTAGGGAATCCCTCTAAAGCCATCAATACAGTAATTATTATGTCGGCAATGCCAGCCTCAGCCATGACTTCAATACTAGCGGAAAGCTTTGATAAAGAAAAAGAATATGCAGCTGTTATTGTATCTGTAACTACGTTGCTTTCTTTAATTACTGTTACTGTATTATTAAAAATTATACTATAATTACAGCATTTGTGTTGAATTTAGACCGTATGGCTATAAGCTAGATTTGAAGCCAATCTCTTATAGAGAGGATAAAAAAAGAGAGTGCAGATTCAAACACTCTCTAAGGGTTCCTTTAAATTGTGGTGTACTGATCTGATATTTCATATCAGATCAGTACACCTTTATTGTTATTTTAAAATTCCTACTTCTTTATAATATTTAATTGCGCCATCATGTAGTGGTAATCCCGCTAAGTCTGTAACTGCATCTTCTATTTTTAAATCCTTTAATGCATTATTTGATTGTTTTAAAGTATCTATATTTTCCCAGAAGGATTTTGTTAAATCATATACTACATCCTCTGAAATATCTGCAGTTGTAAATATTGCCATCTTGATTGCAGTTGTTATTACGTCTTCTTCTTGTCCATCATAGGTTCCTGCTGGAATGGTATACTTTGCATACCAAGGATATTTTTCTTGTAATTGAGTAATTACATCTTCTTCAATGGAAACCAATTTACCATTTGCCGTAGTAGTAATTTCTGTAACCGCAGCAGTAGGTAATCCTGCCATAATCCAAGCACCATCTAATTGTCTATTTCTCATAAGATCAATTGCTTCAGTAAAACCAATAAATTGTACCTTTAAGCCATCTGGATAGCTAACACCGGCTTCTGTTAAATGAAGGTTTGTTTCTACTTCTGTGGTGCTTCCAGGAGCACCTGAAGCAAAATTTTTCCCTGCTATGTCCTTTAAGTTGTTAATATTTGATTCTTTTCCTACAACTACTTGATTTGGATTGTAGTATAGGCCAGAAATTACTCTTAGTTTTTCATTCGGTCTTCCTTCAAAGGTTCCTTCCCCTTTATAGGATTGATACATAACACTGGTAACAGCCATACTTACTTGAGCTTCTCTACTTTGCAATAGGTTTAAATTATCTATTCCTCCATTGGAGGCTTGTGCGTTAGCTCTTACATAGTCTAATTCACCATTCCACAAGTTGGCTATAGATGAACCTAATGGATAAAGGGCTCCTGTGGTTGCTGCTGTTGGAATATTGATGATTACTGTTTCGTTTCCTCCTGTTTCTTCTGAAGCCTCATTTTCATTTGTGTTTCCAGTGCATCCTGATAAAATTATCATGGCTGCTAAGATTAATAACAATACTTTTTTCATTTAACATTTCCTCCCCATTTTTCATTTATATTTTAAATTGTTAAAGTATAATCTTTACTTCTCATTTGTATAATGGTGATAATTGCTAATACAATAATCCCTAAAATATCTGTTTGTAGCTTTGGATCAATAGCAAAAAGTCCAACGATAATCAACAAGATTCTAGTAATCATAGAGCATTCTTTAATCAACATTCCCTCTGTACCTGCTGCTAAACAAATCACCCCAATAGAAGCAGTAATTAATGTTCTAATTGTTAATAACAGAGATATACCTTCTACACTGCCAATTAATAAAAGAGGATTATTTAAAAAGAAGAATGGTAGAATAAATCCTGTAATACCTAATTTAATGGCAATAAGTGACGTCTTGGTTTGATTTGATTTAGCTATACCTGCTGCCACATAAGAACTCATGGCTACTGGTGGTGTGATATTAGATAAACAAGCATAAATTAAACAGAACATATGGGCAGCTATTGGTGTTGCACCTACATTAATGAGTACAGGTACCGCTACTGCTGCTACAATAACATATGCAGCTACACCAGGAACACCCATCCCTAAGATTATGCTCATAATCATTACCATGATTCCACCTAAGAATAGTTGGCCTTCTCCTACGACTTTTAAAACCAAATAGCCAAAGTTTAATCCTAAGCTGGTTAAAGAAACCGTTCCGATAATAAGGCCAATCAATACACAGGATATACCTACACCAATAGCCCCTCTGGCACCTTCTACTATTGCCGTCATAATAGTCTTTAGATCCATGCTGGTTTCTTTTCTAAACCAAGATGATATCAATGTAGAAAAAATAGCAACAACTGCTGAAAATAGTGGTGTATATCCCATCATCATCATTCCAACTAAAATCACTAAAGGAATAATTAAATGTCCTCTTTCCTTTATTACTTCTAAGGCAACTGGGATATTTTCCTTGGAAAGTCCCTTAAGCCCTAATTTTTTTGCTTCCAGATGAACAGAAACAATGATTCCTAAGTAATATAAAAAGGCTGGTAAAAAAGCTGCAATCATTACTTGAGTATAATTTATTCCTAAAAATTCTGCCATAACAAAACCTACAGCCCCCATAATCGGTGGTGCGAATTGTCCTCCAGTAGATGCTACAGCCTCTACTGCTGCTGCAAATTCAGCTTTATATCCTGTTCTTTTCATTAACGGTATTGTAATGGTTCCAGTAGTGGCTACATTAGCAATAGCACTGCCATTCATCATGCCCAAAAGAGCACTTGCAAATACTGCAACCTTTGCTGGACCTCCAGGGGAACGACCTACTAAGGTTAGTGCAATATCATTAATAAACTGGCTAAATCCACTGTACTTTAAGAAGCTTCCAAAAAGAACAAATGTAAATATATAAGTTGCACTGACACCTATACCTACACCAAAGATCCCTTGGCTTCCCCAAAACATATGACTTAACACTCTTCTTAAAGTAAATCCAGAATGGCCTAGTGTCCCCGGTACAAATTTTCCAAACCAATTAAATAGCAAGAAAATTATTGCTAAAATAGCTAGGTTTCCACTGGTTCTTCTTCCCGCCTCTAATACTAAGATGATACCTATCCCCGCCATGATTAGATCTGTTTGACTTAAAAATCCACCTGACATAGCCACCCTTTGATAGTTAAATATCAAATATCCAAATACAAGTACCGTTAAACATATTAACAAAATATCTTGAACGGGTACAAACTTTCTTTTCCTTTTCTCTGTAGGGTAGCCGGGATAAAGTAAAAAGGTAAACAGTAATAAAAACATTGCATGATAAGCCCTTAAGCTTATGGCATCCATCATTCCTATAGTATTAAAATATAGCTGAAAAATTGTCCATCCTATTAAAAGAGTGATTACACTCATGTTTAAGAAACCCTTATAACTTCTAATCCGCATATCTGCATCTTTTTCTTCTAATAGCCTCCGTGCATCTTCTTCTATTTCATTTAAGCTCATTTCCTCTTTCTCCCTCAAAAATATCCGTCCTTTCTGTATATTAGTCTTTAATTATACCTCCCTCAGCTCCCCCAATATGCTGGGAAAACATGTAGATACTACAGGATAAACTGAAGTCATACATAATTCTTACATTCTCATCATTAAAATATAGATGATCTAAAATCTTTGATTTAGCGTTAGTGACTTCCATAGAGTGCAACAAAAAAACAGACTATCCCCTACTGGAGCGAATAATCTGTTCGCGGTACCATCCAAATTTATATCTCATCCAAATAACGGCTTTAACCGGCTCAGCTTAGTTTCCTTAGATTTCAGCCTGCAACTCAAGGGTGAATTTCAATAACCATAGCTTATGGGCTCCCACCTTTCCCCACTCTCTTTAAAGCATTTCTTTTTACTTACTTATCCCTATCAATGTTTTATAATTATTTAATTTTTCGTATAAAAATTATCCTAAGTGCCCTCGACAACGCCCAAGCTGTATGAACATCCTCCTAATTATAGGAAGTAACGACGTTCCTTTTTATTGTATAGGGTAGTGTGTTTTTTTATACAATAAAAAACAGACTATCCCCCTCCACTGGAGCGAATAATCTGTTCGCGGTACCATCCAAATTTATATCTCATCCAAATAACGGCTTTAACCGGCTCGACTTAGTTTCCTTAGATTTCAGTCTGCAACTCAAGGGTGAATTTCAATAACTATAGCTTATGGGCTCCCACCTTTCCCCACTCTCTTTAAAGCATTTCTTTTTATTTACTTATCCCTATCAATGTTTTATAATTATTCATTTTAAAAAAATATTTATAAATAATCTATCATATTTCTAAACCTATGTCAACTATATAATTAAAAATTGTTTATTCTTCAAATATTTAATACTTTCATATTTTATTTAAGTTATTTAATTATGGGTAAATTCTATTTTCTGTTACCATGTGGAGTAACAACAGTTTAAAGCTAATCTTATCAACTTATAAACAAACTTTTAAATTTTAATCATTTTAGAAATTGTAGTTAAACATTTTATGAACTCCTTTAAAGAAATGACACTAAGTATGTTAAGTAAGGAGTAAGCTTATTACTAGCTTCATTATGTAAATTAAATTTAACTTTTGATATTTAAAAAGGTATGTGTTAAAGAAAAACCGTAGTTACTTATGGTAAGGTTCAATGTATCGCTTTAACTGCGGTTTTTTTGTTAAAAAAGAATATCTTTTAGTAAGATATTCTTTTGCTTTAATCAAATTCTTTCAATACCATCTAAATCAAAATAAACATTTCTTGCTCTAAATGGAGAAGGGTTTGTATATTGTAATTTTAATTTTTGAAAATCACTTATTCTTCTAGAGTGATAGTAAGGCTTATCAAAACTTAATTTTTCATCCCTAATCCAATCAGCAACTTCGATATCATGAATTTGTAAATAATAATCTACTAAAGCTGATACTTTAGTTAAATATTTTATTTCTTTATCGGTACATAAGCTTAAGTCTATTGATTCCTTAAGGCTATCTATAAACTTCATATCCTTGTATTTTAATAACTCTAGCAGTTGATTTAAACTTGTATCTTCATCTGGATAATTAAAAAAACCTTGTAAATACTTATTCCCAATCATAGCCTAAATCCTCTCCTAAATATTTAATAAAATTCATTTGTCTTATACCTATAAGAGTTAGTGGTATATATTCTGAACAAACATCCAAGAGCTTATCCTTAGTTGTAATATTTAAATCCTTACACAGTATATAAGCATCTATAAAATCTTTTGCAGGTTCTGGTCTAGCAGCTAATATTTTCATAGCTAATAACTGCTCAGCTTTAGGTTTCAATATTTTTAAGTTAGAATATATCTTATAGGTTTCCTTATCTTCTTTTAGAATGGATTTTAACGGCTCTCTGATTTCTTCATTTATCCATCCATCAGAAAGATTAAAAGCAAACTTAGTAAGGTCTAATATGTTGTCTAATAATTTGAAATTTGTTTCAGTAAAAACACAATCTATATCTCTAGTTGCAGGTCTATTATCATAAACCATAGTCATAACAGAACCCCCATAGATTGTTATCTCAAGTTGTAATTGATTTTCTTTTAATCGTTCATTTAGATAATCAAATATTTCTAAGAGTTTATTCTTATCCATTAAACCAAGATTATTAAACATATCCATATTATATCCTCCTAATTATAGAATCCTTACTACTTAATTATATCATATTAATAATCTATTAAAATTAATTATTCTAAGTCTTGAATATTCATTCTTTCCATCTCTTTATTTCTTTTGATATTTTCTCTAGACACCAAATAAATTATTACAAAAATAATTGTGGGGATATTTGCAAGTAACAATGTTGAGGCTATAAGTCCAAAAGCTTCTCCTCCACTCATGCCTTCTACTGAAATACCAAATACCATAATTAACGAATAAAAAAACACATTGAAGGTAATATCAGACCTAATACTTTACTTTTCTTCTTCGAAAGAAATCTTTGTAAATAAACTACACCTGTAAAAAATAATAAAACAATTATAAGTTTTACCAGAACACCTTTTATCATTTTCCCTCCATTTTAATTTTTTTATATTCACTAATAAGTATTTTTGCCGTATCGAAATCCAATTTTTTATTTATTACAAGTCTTTTGATTAAGGCTATATAAGGCTCACTTGATATATCTTCATTGATTTGAATCTTATGTTGCTATTTTATTTAACCTTTTATCTGACATAAAACTTTATAGCATACACTTAAATTATCAATCAATATATTATATCAATCATGAATTGTCATTTGCTTTTAATCTGTATCTCACATAATTCAACAATAATCAAAAACCGCAGTCATTTATGGTATGGTTCATTCCTAATAATTCTAAATCCTCTATAAATCTGTTCTAACAAAATTAGCCTCATTAATTGATGGGGAAAGGTCATGGGAGAAAAGGATAATTTATAGTCACATTTTTTTAATATTTCTTTAGAAATTCCTAAAGAGCCTCCAATAATAAATGTAATATTGCTGTTGCCTTTAAGACCTAGGTCTTTTAGTTTATCAGCTAATCCTTCGGAAGACAGCATCTTTCCCCCTATTTCCAGTGCTATCACATACATTCCTTCTTTCAGATATCTCCCTATATTTTCTCCTTCCTTTGCCTTGATCATTTCCATCTCAGCATCACTTAAATTTTCTGGAGCTTTTTCATCTGGAACCTCTATGACATTTAATTTGCAATATCTTGACAATCTCTTACTATATTCATCAATTCCCTGCTTTAAATATTTTTCTTTTAATTTTCCTACAGTAATAATGTTTATATTCATTTGCTATATACCACTCCTTTTTTTAAAAAAACAAAAAGAGTCCTTATTAAAATTTTTCAAGACTCTTAAATAAAACTACAGTCCCTATTTCCTACCCTATACAATCAAGTATTTAGGTAGATGATCACAAAAATCGCAGGTTTTAGGTGTCATCCAATCAGTAAAAGACACAGCTTCTAACTCATATAGATCCGGTGGCTGTTCATATACATCTACAAACTCGTCTATGGCAACATCTAAATGTTCATTACATACAACATACATATTTTTCACTCCATTTTTATAAAATTTCCTATTTATATTATCTGTTAATTTCTATCCTTCATACATTTGTGTAGCTTGCTCCTACAAAACCTTTTTAATTATTATAATTTTTCATTATATACCAAAAAATGTTATTTTTCAATACCCTATGGTTTTCCACGTGAAACAGCCCAAGCAATCTATGCTTGGGCCTATATTATAGCTCTACTTCTACTGTGATCTCTCTCTCATTTCGTATAATATGAATTGGAGTTGTATCTCCTGGTCTATAGCGATAAAGCTCCCTTATCAGATGTCCCATAGTTTCTACCTTGCTATCTCCTATCCCAACGATGACATCTCCCGGTCTTATATCATAGTTTTCTGCCACTGAATCAGCTTGTACCTCTCCAACATATACTCCTGCTTCGGCTTTTAGTTTCATCCCTGTATAGCCTTCAAAGACATCAACATTAACTCCTGTAATACCTAAAACTACCCTTGTAAATTCTCCTTTCTCAATGAATTGATCTACAATGGGCTTTGCAGTATTGATAGGAATTGAAAAACCTAAGCCTTCTCCTGATTGAATTTTAGCAGTATTAATGCCTATTACCTGCCCTTGTGTGTTTAAAAGAGGGCCTCCACTATTTCCTGGGTTAATCGATGCATCTGTTTGTATTAAATCCTCTATCGTCTGACCTTGTCCTACAGGGATACTTCGATTTAATCCACTTATCACCCCTTGGGTTAAGGTTCTTTCAAAGTTTAGCCCAAGAGGATTGCCAATAGCTATAGCTATTTCCCCCACCCTTAAATCATCACTGTCTCCCAACTCTGCAGGGACTAAGTTGCTTCCTTCAACTTTGATAATTGCTAAGTCTAGTGTTTTTTCGTTCCATAGCACTTCTGCTGGTAATCTTTCTCCATCATGAAAAAGCACCATAACCTCCTCTACATTTCCATCCCCTACCACATGGGAGTTGGTTAGTATGTAGCCTCTTTCATCTACAATAACACCTGTTCCTAGCCCAGAGGCTCTACGGGTCCCAAAGAAAACATCTCTTTCTAGGGTTATAGTTGTAATGCCAACCACAGAAGGCATAGCTTTCTCTGCTACTGCTGCATATACAGTTAAGTCATGTTGAGGTTCAATAACTATGTTAGGAGCTGGTAAGTTAAGCATTCCCCTTTGTTGTAGGATTTCTGGTAAATATATATATGTTGCTGTTAAAGTAAGAGCACTACTAAGAATAGCGGCTAATAGTGCCACCAGAAAATACTTAGGTTTAGAGGATTTGGGGGCCTTAGGCTCCCTTGGGGGCTTAGGGGGATATTGTCTTAGCTCCTCTTGTGAAAACCTTGTTGTATTTTCTATTACTTCTTGTTGTTGCCTTTGATCCCCTTCATTAGGATCATCATAATAGAAATTCATTTCAAAACCTCCTTATCCTTCAAAAGCATAAATAGGACTTGTTTTATTTCTAAGGGCTAGTTCAATAGAAACATCCCTTTCAATGCTAATTTTATGATTTTCTAGTATGTTTTTTACTGTCATGGTTGCTAATTCAGGAAAATTATTTTCTTTGCTTAAATGAGCTAGCAATATGTTTTTTACATTCTTTTTAACTAGTTCTACTACAGCATTTCCTGCTGCTTCATTAGATAAGTGTCCGATGTCTGATAAAATCCTTCTTTTTAGATGATATGGGTAGCTACCCGCCTTTAACATAGCTTCATCGTGGTTAGACTCCAGAACAACCAAATGAGAATCCCCTAATTTATCTAGTGTACTCTTATCAATATACCCTAAATCAGTGGCAATACTGATTTTTACACTTCCACTTTGAAAGGTATATCCTACAGGTTCTGCGGCATCGTGGGAAATATTATAGGGAAAAACCTCTAGTTCTCCAATAGTAAAGGTTTTTTCAGTATCAAATACTTTTATGTTGTTTGCCTTAATGGCTCCAATTTTTCCCTCCATGGCTACCCATGTAGGGGCATTAGCATAAATAGGTATATTAAATCTTCTAGATAATACACCTACACCACAAATATGATCATGGTGTTCATGACTTACCAGTATTCCTGTCAATCTATTGGGTTGAAAGCCTATTTCTTGCAGTTTATTTTGTATTTGTTTGCCACTTAGTCCTACATCAATCAATAGGTGCTCCTCTCCATTAGAAAGAAAGTGACAGTTTCCACTGCTACCACTTACTAATGAACAAAATTGTGTTATCATGTCGTTTCCTCCAATAGAATCCACACCTAAAGGGTGTGGATTAAAATGCCTTTCTTATATGAGCTCCTAAAGCCGTTAGCTTTTCGTATAGATGATCATATCCTCTATGGATATAATGTACATTTTCAATTTCTGTTTCTCCCTCTGCTATCAAACCTGCAACCACCAGCGCAGCTCCAGCCCTTAAGTCTGATGCAGATACCTTTGCTCCCATTAAGCTTTTTACACCTTGAATCACCGCCACTCTACCTTCAACCTTTATGTTAGCTCCCATCCTTTTTAGTTCATCAACATGCTTAAACCTTCCTTCGAAAATGGTTTCAGTTATAACACCCGTTCCCTTAGCAATGGATAACAAGCTACTCATAGGTTGCTGAAGATCTGTAGGAAATCCAGGATAAACCAACGTCTTAATATTTATATTCTTCAGAGGTTTTGTAACCTTTACCCTTAAAGAGTCTCCTTCTTCTTTAACGCTAACACCCATTTCCTTTAACTTTGCTGTAATAGCTTCTAGGTGTTTAGGGATAACATTTTTTACCACTACATCTCCGCCAGTTGCTGCCGCAGCAATCATATAGGTTCCTGCTTCTATCTGATCCGGTATAACACTATGATGGCATCCTTTCAGTTCTTTTACACCTTCTATTTTTATGGTGTCGGTTCCAGCACCCCTTACTTTAGCCCCCATACAATTTAAAAAATTTGCCACATCTACGATATGGGGTTCTTTAGCAGCATTTTCTATAGTGGTTATTCCCTCTGCCATAGTAGCTGCCAGCATAATATTAATGGTTGCTCCTACACTAACTACATCCAAAAAAATTTCCGCTCCTATTAATTTTTCAGCTTCTACAGAAATAATACCATGTTCAATATCTACCTTTGCTCCTAAAGCTTCAAATCCTTTAATATGTTGATCAATTGGTCTTGTTCCTATACAACATCCCCCTGGGTAAACAACCCTTGCTTTTTTAAAACGACCTAAAGCAGCTCCTAAAAAGTAGTAGGATGCCCTCAAATCCTTGGCAGCCTCATAGTCTATAAAGCACTCCTTTATCCCTCTTGTATCCACCGATAAAGTTTTTGTGTCCTGTATGGACACTTCTGCTCCTAAGTCTTTAAGTATTGTTGACAATATGACAACATCACTGATATTTGGTAAATTATCAATAACACATACATCCCCAGCTAATACTGCTGCAGGAATAATAGCTACCGCTGCATTCTTAAAACCACTAATCTCAACTTCCCCCTGTAGTTTTCTCCCACCCTCAATAATTAATTTCTCCATATATTTTCTGACAAATGTCAGGGTTCACCACCTTCAAATAATTTTCATGTTCTTTTTATCTATTAAAAAATTTCTTCATTATATTTTTCCTAATTTTTAAACTTAATTAAATCTATAACTGTTATTCATTATAGCATTTCTAAGGGCATTTGATAAGAATAAACACCGTGGAAATTATAGTTAAATTTTATTTTTTAAAAACTTTCACATAAAAAAATAGAAGAAGCACTGTTACTTCTTCTATTTTTTTATGTAAAAACCCTTCATTTTTTATGAAATTTTTTAGTTTTTTAATGCTTCTACATAATAGGTTTTTCCATTATCTAATACAATTTTCCAAGCAGGAAAGGCTGTCCCTGATTCAACCGTATCCCAATTAGTAAAGTTAATGTCCATAGGGTTGAAATAATAGCCCAATTCTATCTGGGTAATGATAACTTCCCCTTCCCCCTTATTGTCCTGCAACATATCACTCATTCTTCTTAATAGTGCCTCCGTTGCCGGTATAATCTTTATCTTTTGATCGTAGGTTTTGTTATATTCCAGCAACATAGCTTCAACCCCTACAATATCCCTATGACCCACATAAACATGGACATAACTTTCCCCTAGAAATCTATTTTTATAGGTTTGATTATATACTAACTTATATACAGGTGTTTCTCCAAAGTCCTTTATAATACCAAAATAGATTTGTTGAAGCTTTAAACTATCATCCATTAAACCTTTTTCCTTTAAAAATTCATTGCTTAATCTTATAGCTTCTTCTTCTTCTATGGCATAATTTATAGCTTCAACATCATGATTTCTATAAATAAATTTTTTGTTGCTTATATTTTCAACTTCTTTTTTCCCTTGCACAAACCTATTCTCACCAATAGTTTCATAGGTGTCCCCCAAAAACGTTTTAGCCAATGTTTCTCCCTCAAAAGCTTTATATTTTACCATCAAAATTGGAAGAGAAATAAGCTCTCTAGGAATATCAATATCAAGCTTTAAATCGTTATCCCTTAAATACCCCTCTACATTTTCTATATAAGCATCACTAATAAGCTGAAGCTCTTCCCTATTAAACATATGGTTTTCAATATTAATAATAAGAAATATATTGGTGATGATAAAACCAATAATTAGTACATTTTTGGCCTTTGACCAATCCATCAAATCTCACCCGCCCATTAGTTTACAAGGCTACTATTCAACAATTTACCATCATAACCATTAAAATAATAAATTCTTTTATTGATTTTAATCTTCCAAGCCGGAAGAATTAAGTGTTTTTCTGTATCCTTTAATGTGTCATAATAGACGATCTCTGCCCTGGTAATGTTTCTCTCTATATAACTTAAAACTTCCTCTTCTTTTATTTCCTTCTCCTTTGTATCTAAAAGATAATCAGACTTCAACAAAGAAATATTATCTTCAATAATTTTTTGAGGCAATAGCATACTATTGTTAATAAAGGCATTAGGAAATTCCATTTTTGCCCTAATGAGAGTGCGATAACTCTTTACCTTATTGCCATAAACCTCTATTTCTATAGGATGTGTCATATTGCTGGTATTAAGAACAATTGGTAGCCCCTCTATTCTATATCCAAAACCAAAATAATAGCCTTTATTCTGTGCTCTAATTTCTTTTAGATATGTACCTTCTGGAAATCCTCCATGTTTTAATACAAAGTCAATAGCAGCATCTAAAGCAGCAACTACGTTGGTACTAGCTATAGAACCTATGTCTTCACTATACTCTAAACGACCCCTGTTATTAATCCGAACACCCTTTTCCCCGTAACCATACATAAATACAATAGCTCCACTGGTTTCTCGAATAGTCTTAACAAAATCTAGGTTTTCATCAAAAAAGGTTTTAGCTGTTTCCATTACTGCCTGCTCATTATTTACATCAATTTCGCTTTTTACAAAAACCTGAGGTGTTAATTCTTGATAGCTTAAAGGCATTACCGTATAGTTCTCTACATCAATAAAAAGAGGATAGTATTTTATATAATGGCTACCCTGGATCTGGTCTACAAAGGTTAACAATTGCTTATCTTCTTGATAACCTTCTAATCTTACTTCATAGATATTTTCCTCTTCACCAACTATATAAATAACTCCTCTATTTAAGGTGGGTATTAGTATTTTGTTTATCTCCTTAATATTACTAACAATTTTATTATCCATAGTATCAAAAACAGAAGCTATCAATGCAGAAGGGATATTTTCACCAAACTCTAACTCAATTGATTTTAATCTGCTGATTTCCTTATATTTTTCATGGGTAGTAGGTTGAACCTCCGATTCTCTCGAAAAATAATGGTCTAAAATTCCCTTTGTTTTTCTCCAAACCTTATCAATATCAGAATATACAACAGTATAATAGCTATTTCCAAAGCTAATGACAGCCCTTTGTGGTGCCACTATTTGGTTTCGTATTTCTATAATTTCTGTAAGTTGCTTTTGTTTAAAAGAGTCCTTGGATTGCAATAGGTTAATGGGTGAATAAAACCATATTTTCTGAGTAAATATGATACTCATTATTACCAGCATAGCCAATATGAGGGTTTTTGTTTTTTCCCTGTTCATTACAACCACTCCGAAAACTATTGCTTATTTTCTGTATTAACAATATTTCTCAATGCATTTGTAGAGGATGTGCTACTAACACTTCTTTCTACTTGTTCTTTTACTTCCTTAATATCCTTTACTTCTATAACTCTACTAATAACATCCTTAACACCATTTTTATAAATAGCTATGAAATCAACTTTGTTAAAGCCTTTCCTTAGCTCTACTTCAGCCCAGCCCCTTTGTAGTGCACCTACCTCTACTAGGATAGGGTCATAAGCAGGAACATAATTGGGTCTATTGGTATCAACGCTAGTATTATAATAAACATCTATGGTTACGGTAGTGCCTTCTGGAGCTGTAAAAGCCAACACCATATTGTTATCACTTACCACCATATTTCTACTGGGCGTAATCACTTTTATAGATTGTTCCTCCACCTTAGCCTCCTGTGCTGATTCTTGGGTAGTAGTAGTAGTGTTATTAGCATATGCCACAGTACTGCAGCTGCCTAATATAAAAAGTACAACTGTACTAACTATCAATTTTCTTATCATATTAATACCTCCCATCAAGCAGATAAATGTATTCATTATGATTATATAAAACTTATGTTACAGTCATATTACAGCAAAATTAAAAATAAATTACACATTTTTCCTGTTGATTAATCATATGCTAATTCCCTCTTGACTAAAGGTATAGAAATTGTTACCCTTGTTCCCCTACTTTCTTCACCACTGAAAATTTCAATTTCTCCGTCATGGGCCTCAATAATCTGTTTTGCAATAGATAGTCCTAGGCCGGTCCCCCCCATTTCCCGGGATCTTGCCTTATCCACACGATAGAATCTTTCGAATATTCTAGGTAAATGTTGGCTTGGTATACCGATTCCATTGTCCTGAATGATAACTTCTGCATGATTGTTTTCCTGATGTACCTTTATTTTTATCTTTCCTGATTCCCCAGTATACTTAATGGCATTACTGAGGATATTTAAAACAACCTGCTCCATTCTATCCTTATCTACTAGAACAAAAATAGCTTCTTCCGCACCTATGTATTCTAATTGTTGCTTTTTATTTTTTGCTGAAACCTCTAACTTTAATATGGAATTTTTTACAATTTCATTGATATCAATTTCAGCTTTATTCCATTTTGATTTTTTATAATCTAATTTTGATAACTGCAGTAACTCCTGTACTAGTCTTGTCATTCTATCAGTTTCACTATTGATTACATTTAACCAATCAGTGGCTAACCCTTTGTCCTCCAGGACTCCATCCAATAGACTTTCCGTGTAGCTTTTTATGGTAGTTAGGGGTGTCCTTAACTCATGGGAAACATTTGCTACAAACTCTTTTCTCATATTTTCTAGTTTTTCATATTCTGTAACATCCTGAAGCAGTACAACAATCCCTTCTAAATCACCATTTTCCCTAAGAATAGGGGCATACTTGGCCCTTAGCTTTACATTCCCTTCTACATCAATAATTTCATTACCATACCATTTTTTCTTTTCCTCAAAAAAGCCTAGGGTTAATTTTTTATTTAATGAGGAAAAAACATCATCGAAGGTTTTATTTGTTAACGTTTCACCCTGTAATTTTAGCATTCTTAAGGCTATAGGATTAGCATGAATAATTTTCCCTTCTGCGGTGGTGGCAATCAATCCATCTGCCATGTTGTTGATGATCGTATCCATTTTCTTTTTTTCATTAGAAATCTCTTGTAATACCGTCCTTAGTCTAGCCGTGAGATAATTAAACATACTGGCTAATTGACCAATTTCATCATCGGATTTTACTTCAACCACTTGATCAAAATCTCCTCTAGCCATCTTTTCTGCCTTAATAGTAACATCATTAATAGGACCTGTGATGCTTTTAGCAACAAAATAGCCCAGGACAAAAGTAATAAATAGGGCTAGCATCGTTGCCCTAGTAAGAATAGATTTTGATTGATCTAAGGTTCGGTAGATGTCCTCTAAATTTTGTCTTAAGTAAACAGCCCCTGTAATACGACTATGCTCATCGTAAAGGGGAAAAATCATATTTTTTGAACTCCTCTGATTCTCTTGGCTGGAGACAATATCCTTTTCCTTTATTTCTCCATGAAAACCCGATAAAATTAAGTCGGAATCTAAAATATACATAGCATTTTGATTCCAATAGGATAGATTGGTGCTAGAAATAATGGTGAAATCATTATTTTTCTCTATTACATAGATCTCCATCCCCATTTTTTCATAGGGACTAATATTTTTTTGTATTTCCTCTTTATTGTTCTGCCAATCAATCTCCTCTAGGGTTGTCATAACACTACCGGCTATTTGAGTAAGGTTTCCCCTCACCACGTCCAAATGATATTGTTCAAATTGTTGAATAATAAAAACTCCTATAATTACCATCGCCATAAATACTAGCAAAAAATAAATAGTAATAAACTTAAATCTTATACCCTTAAACATACTAAGCCCTCCTGAAGTAATAACCTACTCCTCTTTTTGTGAGTATATACTTAGGACTACTGGCATCTTCCTCTACCTTCTCCCTCAGTCTTCTTATTGTAACATCTACTGTCCTTATGTCTCCATAGTATTCATATCCCCAAACTTCCTTAAGTAACTGTTCCCTTGAAAACACCTGTTCAGTTTGAACAGCTAAAAATTTTAATAGCTCAAATTCCCTAGAGGTTAATTCAATGACAGTGTTTTCTTTTTTCACTTCGTACTTATTAAAGTCAATAACCAATCCTCCCGAGGTAATAATAGATGCTTTTTTATCTCCAACCGGTGTATTCATACGTCTTAAATTAGCCTTTACTCGAGCTAAAAGCTCCCTCATACCAAAAGGCTTTGTTATGTAATCATCGGCTCCCATTTCCAAGCCCAGTACCTTGTCTACTTCCTCTTCCTTTGCCGTCAACATTAAAATAGGTATTGTAGAGGCTTCTCTAATCTTTCTACATACCTGAAATCCATCTAATTTAGGTAGCATAACATCCAGCAGGATTAAGTCAGGATTACCTTGAGAAACCTTACTCAGTGCTTCTTCTCCGTCATAAGCCAGCTCTACTTTGTATCCTTCCTTTTCTAAGTTAAACTTCAATATATCTGAGATTGGCTTTTCATCTTCTACAATTAATATCCTTGTCTCCATCTCCAATCACCTCATTAAGTATTTAT
Organism: Natronincola ferrireducens; assembly: GCF_900100845.1. Classification (NCBI taxonomy): domain Bacteria; kingdom Bacillati; phylum Bacillota; class Clostridia; order Peptostreptococcales; family Natronincolaceae; genus Natronincola; species Natronincola ferrireducens. The sequence continues at coordinate 26,847 of NZ_FNFP01000009.1, forward strand.
ATATTAAATTATTCTACTTTTTTCATAATTTTCCTGCTAGATCTATTTAATGTTAATTTTTGCCTTTTGTGTTGTTGTTTAAGCAAAAAATAAATAACGGAGAAATAAATTCTCCGTTACTGGTTTAAACTATTTAAAATAAATGAATAAATTCCTTTATATCCTTACCCTCTCCCAAATCCCTAAGGATATTCAATAGAGCTTCAATACCATGAATATCCACAAAATCCCTTATAATTCTAAAGGATTGGGTATAGGCTAAATAATCGTCTAATTGGTGAAATTCTTTTGTCAATATGTCTAAAGTGTATTCCTCATCTTCAAAAACTGCGTCCTTACCCCACTCATACTCATCAACCATATACTCAAAATAAAGACTAATTCCTTCTGTAAACCACAAAGGAAAGTTTCCTTTTGCTACATGATCTGTAAATAAATGAACCAATTCATGAAGAAATGGTCCTTGGGAATAAAAAATTCTATCTATTTCTTCTAAATCCTTTACCCAATGAACTGGATTTAAAAGATGGATACTATCTCCGTAATAAACCCCCATTGGCACAGGCCCCTGTCTTAGCATGGTATTTCTCATCAGAGCCCTAGGGTCATCATATAGAACTACCAATATCTTTTCTTCAGTTTTGTACTGAAAAACCTCCTCAACAGTCCTATATTTATCCTCTGCTGTTTTAGCCACTAAGTCCACGATTTCTTGGTCAATCCCATCATCATAACAAATAATAAAATGCTCCGTTGTAATAAAGTCGTAGTTCCCGACTCTATAGGAAACAATGGTGTTTTCCATCCCCCTAAGCATAGGACGAAGGGTAGCTATCGTGCTAGAGGGATACATTCTATAAGCTGCAAATCCTATAATGGATAAAAAGCTTACCACCATAAAAACCTTCAGTAGAATTTCTTTTGTTTTCATGCTTTTGTCCCCCTTACTATTTTGAAAATATAAAGGGGTAAGGTAAATCCATTATACCATAAAACCCTGCTATCTACTAGAATTCCCCCTGTTGAAATTAATGGGATTTCTCCCACTAGATAATCACCTTTTTTTAAAAGTCGCATAATCTATTATATAAGAATGATAAATTAATTGACTAAGTATTGTAGTTAGCTGTTTATAGTTAACCAGTACTTCTGTGAATTTAAAGTTAAAGGGGGACATAATGTGTTTGGTTATTCAAGTGTTGTGGAAGATCTTGTTATTGAAAAGTTGTTGAGTTCTAACGGAGAACACATCCCTGTTATTATAACTGGTGATGGGTGTCAATGTGATGATTTAGAAAAATGTGTCCAGGATTTAGGAGGTGTTGTTAAACATAAGCTACCCCTTATTAATGCTGTTGCCGCTTATATTCCACCTGTTGGAGTTAGAAGTGTGGCTAGAGAAAGGGCTGTTAGTAAGGTGCTTTTTGACGACATGGTCTTTAAGTTAATGGATATCGCCTCTGTTACAGTGGCAGCAGATTATGCCAATGAGCATGGTCTAACAGGAAAAGGAGTTACAGTAGCAGTAGTGGATTCAGGGGTATATCCCCATAGTGATTTAACTACACCCACCAACCGTATTATAGGGTTTGTAGATTTTGTTAACAAAAAAAACACTCCCTATGATGACGATGGTCATGGCACCCATGTGGCAGGGATTGTAGCCGGTAATGGCTTTGCATCAACTGGTAAGTATATGGGTATTGCTCCTGATGCCAATATTGTTGGGGTAAAGGTATTAAACAAGGATGGTGGAGGTAGTATTTCTGATGTTATAGCAGGGGTTCAATGGGTTGTGGATAATAAAAACCGTTACAATATCAAAGTTATGACCATGTCCTTAGGTACTAAAGCAAAATCTTCTTATAGAGAGGATCCCTTATGTAAAGCTGTTGATAGTGCTGCTGCCCAAGGTATAACTGTTGTGGTGGCTGCTGGTAATAGTGGTCCTGACACCTCTACCATCAATTCTCCCGCCATTAGCCCAAATATTATAGCAGTAGGAGCTTGTAACGACCGTACTGCATCTAATCCAAAAAACTGTAAAATTGCTGATTTTTCTAGTAGAGGTCCTACTCCTGATGGCATCCATAAGCCAGATATCCTAGCACCAGGAGTAGACATTAACTCTCTGAGTAATAAGGATAATGGTTACCGTAGTCTATCAGGCACCTCTATGGCTACCCCTATAGTAGCAGGTTGTGCTGCTTTATTATATGAAAACAACCCAAGACTTACACCACAGGAAACTAAAAATTTAATGATAAAAAACTCAGTTGGTCTAGGCTATGGTCCAGATGTTGAGGGATCAGGATTGATTGATATTAAAAGAATGATAGATACTACAAATCCAACGCCTCAACCTCGACCACCTCAACAAAATCCAGAAAATAAAAACCAAGGTTCAAAGAACTTCTTCTCTATATTTGATGGTTGGCTTTGGGTAATGGTGATTGTTCTTTTAATACTAATTATATAAAAGTAGAGTGGATCTTGGTTTCCTGGCAGTTCCTTATACGAAATAAAAAAAGCCACCTTTTTAGGTGGCTTAATAACTTACAAATTGTAATGGGTTAATAGGTGACCCATTTCTTCTTACTTCAAAGTGAAGATGGGGTCCTGTACTTCTCCCGGTATTTCCTACCTTTGCTATTTCTTGTCCCTTAAATACCCTGTCTCCTGTCTTAACTAAAAGCTTACTACAGTGGGCATAGTAGGTTTGATAACCATTTTCATGATTTATAATCACTAGATTGCCATAGCTGCCTCTGCTGCCAGCAAAGGAAACCCTTCCTGCATCAGCAGCTGTAATAGAGGTTCCCATAGGAGCTGCAATGTCAATTCCCTCATGTCGTCTTCCCCACCTCATTCCAAAGCCCGAGGTAATCCTACCTCTAGTAGGTCTAGCGAAGGTTCCTGTAGCTACTGTAGCTGGTCTAGTCTTTGTTCCCTCAGCAATTACTCTTGTGGTTGGTTCTGATAAGACCTTCTCCTGTAAAATTTCTCTATCGGCTAAAACTCCATTTTCTTTAATAAGGTAACCTTTTATTTCTCTTTTACCCTCTACCCCTTGGACAGTAATTCTTTTGTCTCCCTTATAGAGGGAGTCGGTTTTTACTGTTTCTGTATCAAAAGGAATGGCTTCTACTAATTCCACATATTCCTTTGTGGTTACAGTGATATAGGGCTTTGGTACAACTAGGCTAAGCCTTTGACCAATCTGCAATCGCTCTACGTTTATACCAGGATTTGCCGCAGCAATATCCTCCACCCTTAAGTCATAATTCCGTGCTATAACCCAAGCACTTTCTCCAGAAGCTACTTCATGGATTTTTTCTTCATCTGTACCCTTTGTAAGTAATTGAATTACTTCTTCTCTATCCTTAATATCTTGGATATCAGAAGCAACTTCTTCCAATGTTATGTTTTCCCTAAAGTCAACACTCTCATAATCTTTTTCTTCATCGGTAAAAGGATTTTTTATTTCTTCTAATAAGCTGTTGGCTATTGCTTCATCCCTTACTACAGCCACCTCTTCCCCATCTACAAAGATGGCAACGGCTTTTACCTTCATATCCAACTGCATTTTTATATTTTCAATAATCATTTTAGATGATGTTATAGCTTCTTTTTTTGCTTTTGTCTCCACTATATTTATATTTTCAGGAACAACAAATTCGTGTCCATACAATGCTTTAACTTCTTCTTTTACTTCTTCAATGGCTTTAGTAAAGTCCTCTTCACTTCTTACAACCGCTAGAACTTTGTCCTCCAGCTGCACCTCATAGGCCCGTAGTGATTTGTTAATGCTGACGTTCAATATCAGTGTGAAAATAATAACTAATAGTCCTATTGCTGTATAGGTAGCAACCCTGTTGTGTTTTTTCTGTCTAACTAGGAGCTTTATTTGACTTACAGCTTCCCTGTAAACCTTTAGTGCTCTTTCGTATCCTTCCATCTCGAGTTCTCCTCTCGTTGGGTATGTACTCTATTCTTTAGAGTATCTCTATTGTTTATTTAAAGTTTATTTATATTGTTGTAATAGTTTTGTAACATATTCTTTACTATTATATAATATTTTTTCCTCACTATACAACCCCAAACTTATGTTTTTCTAAGTTTTTCTATATTATTGTATCCTTTTTTAAAAAATATTATTAATTTCTTGCGTTCAACCACTGATTAAATAGATGTTTTAAATCTTTTTCTGTGTTTTTCTCACAAATTTTATAAAAATCCTCTGTTGTGGCATTTTTAAATTTGAATACTTCAAAATACTCCCTTAAGCTTTTTATAAAAGCCTCCTCCCCCATATAGGCTCTTAATTCTTCAATAAACATGGCCCCCTTGCTATACACTATACTACTATACTGCCAAGAGCTATCAAACTCCCTTAGACTTCTTAATATTCCCTCTCCCCTATCCGGTTCAAAATCAATATAGTTTTCATATTGTGCCTTTATCATTTTCTCAAATATTTGCTCCTTAATATGGGGTCCATATTTTTTTTCAAAATACATTAGGGTGCTATATTCTGTTAAGGCTTCGTCTAGCCAAGGTTCCTTTATTTCATTATTTCCTACAATTCCATACCACCACTGATGAGCAATCTCATGGGCTACTACATACTCTAGAGGAAAATCCTCTTCAATTTCATAGAGATCCTGACTTATCATAACCACATTGGGATATTCCATTCCTCCTATAAAAAAATCACAGGCTACAACCGATAGTTGTTGATAGGGATATGCTCCAAAAAGACTGTTAAAAACCTTTACAGCGTCTATACCATATTGTAATGCCTCTTCTCCCCTTAGTCCATCAATGGAATAGGAAAAAACTTTTGTGTTTCCCACTGACGCCTCTTGGATCTTAAAATTTTTGCTTAATATCATAACAAAGTTTCTTACAAGCTCTGCTTCTATTTCATAGATATTTTTCCCTTTTTTTTCATGAACCTTTACTATATTACCTGTGGTAGCCATTTTATACTGTTGTGGCAGAATTACAGTAACATCATACTTTCCCACCTCACTATAAAAGGGATCTCCTATTGCATAGTAGGGTTCCAAGTTCCATCCCTTTTCATCATAGACCGCCATGATGGGAAACCAGTTGGTAATGTTTATAGTATTATCACCATATCCCATTCTTCCTACAGTATTTGGCAGCTTTACTTGAAAGTCCATAGACAACTGGAGAGTCTCTCCAGGCCCTAAGGGCTTAGGGGGTGTTACCCTTAAGATCGTATCCGCCTTACCCATAATTTTGTACTCTACAGACCGCCTCCCCTCCTTTATATCTTCTATTTCTATATATCCAGGATCAAAGCCATTAGGGTACGCTCTCTCCATTTCTTTTTTTTCAAAGGGCGCTTCTTCTTTTCTTCTAAAGGCATTAGGATATAGATGAAGATAAATATTGTTTAAATCCTTTGCTTCTTGATTAGTATAAACAATTTTTTGACTTGCCTTTATGGTCATGTTTTCTTCTAGAAATTCTACAGTGATGTTATACTGGGTTAGATAGTCGATTCCATCATAAGGCTTGAGAACCTTTTCCGCTTCCCTAAAATCCCACGCATAGTGAAGGGATATAGTAATAAATAGGACGCTAAAAACAATCAACAGCAGCTTAAACTTTTTTTGACTTTTCACTTTTTCACCTCCATCTTCCTATGGCTATTAAAATTTTATTTAATATTCTGGATTTTATTACAAAATTTCATCAATAAAGGCAATAATTGTAAATAGTAAAATTCCATTAATAGCTTATTGTAGAATTGATACTATCCCCTTCAATAAATATGATATAATATTTTTATGAACAAAAAGATTTGGAGTGATCATTATGGGTTTTATAAAAACCACAACATCTATGGATTTAGGGGATACCCCCATCGAGAATATATTTATTGATGTATATATGCCTATAGCTAACGGAACCTTTGTAAAGGTTTACTTATTAGGCTATAAATATGCCTGCGATACAGAAATTAATAAATCACCAAATAATATTACCCTTGCTAAAAACTTAAATATCCCGCTGTCAGATGTATTGGAGGCATGGGACTTTTGGGAAAGCAAGAAAATCATTAAAAAAGTTTCTCAATGTGAGGAAAATAACTGGGATTATACCGTGGAGTTTGTTAGCCTAAAACAGCTTTATATAGATAATAATTACAAGTCTATTCAGCATTTGAATCAAGAGGATACAGAATCCAGCTCCTACAGCTGCTCCACAAAGGAGCTCATTGATGCCAATAAGGTGCCAGAAATCAAACAAATGTTTATAGAAATTAATAAAATTATTGCCCGCTCCCTTACTCCCAATGAAAAAATGCAAATCTTAGAATGGTTTCATAATTATAATATAGACCCTCCTTTAGTTATAAAGGCCTACAGCTATTGCCGCCATAAGAAAAACGTGAAAAACGTGAAATATGTAGCTGGTGTTATTAGAAATTGGTACGACTTAAATATAACTACTGTTGAGGATTTAGATACACACTTTTCTAAGCAGGGGGAAAGATATGGTGTCTATGACCGTATTTTTAAAGCAATGGGTTTTGCCTATAGGGAGCCCTCCGAAATAGAGATGAAAATTATGGATAAATGGCTGGATACCTATCAGTTTAGTATAGATATTATATTAAAGGCCTGTGAAAACTCCAGCAAAACCTCTAACCCAAACCTTAACTATATAGATAGTATATTGGGGGATTGGTATAAAAAAGGAGTTAAGAGGGTAGAGGATATTGAAGTAATGGATAACAGAAAAAAGGATGCTTCTCCTGACCCAATATCTAAGCCACAAAAACAATCCAAAATTAAAACCAAGTTTCATTTATCAGAAAGCAGAGTGTCAAAGTATGATCCTAAGGAGTTAGAGGATCTATTATTGAACCGTAATAAAAACAAGTAGTAGGAGTGAGTCTCTATGTACAATCAAATTATTAAAGATATACTAAGGGGATACGAAAGAAAAAGACAACAGAACCAAAGGCAACTGGAACGCCGTATAGAGGAAGTGTATCTCAAGGTTCCTGAAATCCAAACAGTAGATACTGAAATAAAAAAAACAGGGATTGCCTTATCCAAAGCATTAATTAATCATACCGAGAATCCTCAAGACCTATTGGCAACCTTTAAAAATCGTTTGGATCAATTAAGGCAGGACAAAGCTATTCTTTTGACAGAAAACAATATCCCTTTAGAGTATTTAGAAGAACAGTATCATTGCACCTATTGTAAGGACACGGGCTTTCTACCTGCAGGAGAAAAATGTAGTTGTCTTAAACAACAACTTATTAACTACACCTATGCCATGTCCAATTTAACATCTATCTTACAAAAAGAAAATTTTCATAGTTTTAATATAGATTTGTTTAGTGATAAACCCTTTGATGGTCATGAGAAGACCCCCAGAGAAAATATGTTAGATATTTTGAATATATGTGAAGGCTTTGTCTTTAACTTTGATGGAAATCAGGAGGAGAATCTGCTATTCTTTGGAGCTACTGGTTTGGGAAAAACCTTCTTAGCCAATTGTATTGCTAAAGGTTTATTGGATAAGGGAAAGGTAGTAGTTTATCAAACAGCGTTTAAAATATTAGAAATCCTTCAAGATCTCCGATTCCATAATCCTCAAGACAAAGAAAAGGCTCAACTATTATTTGACGCCGAACTCCTTATCATAGACGACCTAGGAACAGAGATGACCAATACCTTTACCAACAGCGAACTCTTTAACATCATTAATAGTCGTCTGTTGAGTAACAAAAAGACCATCATATCCACCAATCTAACCCCTGCAGATATAGGGGAACGCTATGATGACCGTATTTGCTCACGACTTTTTTCAAAGTATACAGTTCTTAAATTTTATGGAAAAGATTTAAGGTGGGAAAAGTAGATGACTCTAATCCTTAATTTGGTATCATCTACTTTCTAGGAATGTAGGTAATAATAAAAAAGTCCTTATACTTTTTAGGTATAAGGACTTTTTTTATTATTGGTGACCCCTAGGGGAATCGAACCCCTGTTACCGCCGTGAAAGGGCGGTGTCTTAACCGCTTGACCAAGGGGCCAGGTTTTTCAGCAAAACCCAGTATCCTTCACCAAGCTCTGCCGAAATATTATTTAAAAATAAAAATGGTGACCCATCCGCGACTCGAACGCGGGACACCCTGATTAAAAGTCAGGTGCTCTACCGACTGAGCTAATGGGTCGTGTAACACTCACAGTTATATATAATAATACAAAAAAGTAATTGTGTCAACACTTTTTGTCGAAAAAATAAATAGGTGTATTTTTCTATTATACACAAAATACCCTACAGAGCAAATTTTTTTCCTTTCCTCTGTAGGGTACATTTTAACTCACCTAGATTTATTGTTTTTATTTTGATGCAAAATGCTTATTTAGGTCTTCTACAAGCTTACTTACGTCAATGCCATGTACTTTGCCTGCATCAGCGATACTCTCCATTGTGGCGCCAGGACAACCAAGGCAATGTAGACCATACTTCATAAAAATAGGAGCTACTTCACGGTCCTGCTGTAATACGTGCATAATCGTCATGTCTTCTGTAACTTTAAACATATTTAATCCTCCTCAAATCCCCAGACTACGCATTAGAGCCTGTTGGGGAAATTTATTAATATTGTTGTGCTTAAATTTTTTCTATACTTTATGTTACTTAATGTTACCATTTTTAATGGGTTTTATCAACTATATTATGGATTTCATGAAAATATTTTAGCACTTATGCACATATTCCCATTAATATGCACAGGTGTTCGGTGGATAGTGTGGATAAATATGTTATTTATCCAAAAGATACATCTCCCTCGTAATATACATATTTTTAAATCTACTTAATAATATTGTACCCTCTTTTTTGAAAAAATCTCGATATTCTAGTAGTGCTTCTTCTTCAAAAACTGGTAACTCTTGATCTTCAAATTCATCATATATTATTTCTTTTACTTCAAATCCACAGTTTTTATAGCATTGTTGTGCCCTTTTGTTAAATAAAGCTACTTTTAAATTTAATTGTTTCATTTTCATAGATGTAAAATAATAGTCTAAAAAAATTTTTAGACTATCGGTGCCATAGCCTTTATTCACTTGTTCAGGGTCAAATACAATGCCTAATTCACTGGTTCTTTTAATCCACCCTATGTTTCTTAAAGCAATATATCCTACAAGGCTATCCTCTAAATTACAAACCCCAAAACATCTCTTTGTAAAGGATTTAGCTTTATTTCTATACCAGTAGTCCTTTTGTTTTTCTGTCATTTTGGGAAAGTTATAGCTATGAAATAAAGGATCCTTATGTTTCCCCCATAATTCCATAGCATTTACTTGTTCTCTTTGAAGCTCTGTAATATAGGTTTTTTCCCCCCTAGCTATTATCATCTCCGACCTCCAAAACCCCCTTTATTCTGCCCTATATTTATCATAATCCAAAAACTTTTGAAAATCTCCAGCCCATAACAACTCAACAGACCCCGTCTCACCATGACGGTGCTTTGCTATTATGACCTCAGCTACATTTTTCTTATCACTATCCTCATGATAATATTCGTCCCGATACAAAAACATAACCAAGTCAGCATCCTGTTCAATAGCTCCAGATTCCCTTAAATCCGATAGGATAGGGCGATGATCTGCCCTCATTTCTGGTGCCCTTGAAAGCTGAGACAAAGCTATAACAGGGCAATTCAATTCCTTAGCCATGATTTTTAAATTTCTCGATATAGCTGAAATTTCCTGTTGTCGATTTTCCGTTCTGCCGTCCCCCTGCATTAGCTGAAGATAATCCACCAATACTAGGTCTAGGCCTGACTCCATTTTCAAACGTCTACACTTAGAACGCATTTCCATAATACTAATCCCTGGTGTATCATCAAAATAAATATTAGATTGAGACAAGGGCAGCATAGCTGATGCCAGTTTTGTCCATTCCTCTTCATTTAAATGACCACTTTGAATTTTATTTAAGCTTACCATTGATTCCGATGCCAACATCCTTAACATCAGCTGCTCCTTTGACATCTCCAAACTAAAGACAGCCACCGATGCTGAAGCTTTAATAGCAGCATTTTGTGCTAGATTTAAAGAAAAAGCCGATTTTCCCATAGCTGGTCTAGCTGCCACCAATATTAGGTCAGAATTATGGAATCCACTTAGTTTTTTGTCTAAGTCAATAAACCCAGTTGTTAGTCCTGTAATAGCTTTTTTGTGCTCGTAAAGCTCTTCAATTTTATCAAAGGTATCGGATAACACCTTTTTGATAGGTGTAAAACCCTCCTGATATCTATTTTGAGAAATATCATAAATACTTTTTTGTGCCATTTCTAATGCTTGGGGCACTTCTACATCACTATTAAAACTGAGTTGGATAATTTCTTCTGAAGATTTAATAAGTCTTCTTAAAGTAGCCTTTTCCTCGACAATATCTGCATAATATTTTACATTAGCGGTAATAGGTACACCCTCTGCCAAACTATTAATATATGGTATGCCTCCTATAGCGTCTAATGTATCTCTTTTTTTTAATTCTTCTGTTAGCGTAATCAAATCCACCGGTTCTTCTCTATTAAAAACATCAAAAACAGCTTCAAAGATTTCTTTATGGGCTTCCTTATAAAAATCCTCAGCTTTAAGAATTTCAAACACTACAATAATGGATTCTTTATCCATTAACATAGCCCCTAGAACCGACTGCTCCGCCTCAATACTATGGGGCGGTACTTTAAATGTATTTATACCCTGCATTGTAATTCCTCCCAAATAAGGGCTGGGGCATAACCCCAACCCTTAAAGCTTTACTCTTCTGTAACATGAACTTTTAGCTTAGCAACAACTCCTGGATATATCTTCACTTCTAAATATTTTACCCCCAGCTCACGAATGGGATCTGGTAATAGGATTTTTTTCTTATCCAATTTTATGCTATGTTTTTTTTCTACTAGCTCACTAATTTCCTTTGAAGTTACTGAACCAAACAGTCTTCCCCCTTCTCCTGCCTTTGCTTTTATTTCTATTGTAAGCTTTTCAATTTTTTCTGCTAATTTTTTTGCTTCATCCAGTTCCTGCTGTTTTTTCATCTTTTGGACTTTGTTTTGTTGTTCCAATGTTTTTACATTTCCAGAGGTAGCCTCTACCGCTAAGTTTTTTGGTAATAAAAAGTTTCGTGCATAACCATCACTAACGTTTACTACATCACCTTTTTTACCTTGTCCTTTTACGTCTTGTAGTAAAATAACCTTCATGTTATTCTTCCCCCTCGTTAAAATATTCTTCTATGGCATTTTGTAATTTTTCCTTTGCTTCCTCCATGGTAACTCCCTCCAATTGGGCTCCTGCTACAGTTAAGTGGCCTCCGCCCCCTAACTTCTCTAAAATTACCTGTACATTAATGTCCCCCATGGATCTACCACTTATAACTATCATTGTATCATCTTTTTCTCCTAAAACAAAGGAGGCTCTTATTCCTTTTACGTTCAATAGCTCATCGGCAGCTTGGGCGGCTATCAGTTGAGAGGCTTCTGTTTTTTCTTCACAGGTTGATAAGGCAACGGCATCTCCAATAATGGTGGCCCGCTTTACCACCTCTGCCTTAGCGACAATAGCCTCTAAGTCATCCTGAAAAAGCTGCTTTACTGAAGTAGTATCGGCACCAGCCCTTCTTAATAGAGCAGCTGCTTCAAAGGTTCTTACCCCTGTTTTAAAGGTGAAGTTCTTGGTATCTACAGCAATCCCTGCCAATAAAGCCTCTGCCTCCACTAACTCTATATTAACTTTTTCCTCCATATAAAATAAGATTTCTGTTACTAGCTCACTGGTAGAGGAAACATAGGTTTCATGATAGCTTAATACAGTATTCTCAATAAAGTCTGTGCCTTTTCTATGATGATCTATCACCACCACTTTATCTGTTTGATTTAAAAGCTCTGGACATTCCGTGAAACTAGGACGATGGGTATCTACCACCACTAATAGAGAGTGACTATCCAGCCTTAACTTTGCATCTTCACAGGTAATGATATTTTTCTTATATTCTTCTTTTTGCAGTATTTTATCTAGGAGACAACCTATAGCAGGATTATATCCATTTAGTACAATATAGGCTTCCTTCCCTCTGTTTTTAGTAGCTCGATAAATACCTAAAGCAGATCCTAGAGCATCTAAGTCAGCATATTTGTGACCCATTACAAAAACATTGTCACATTGATCTATTAACTGTCTAAGGGCATAGGCAATTACCCTGGACTTTACCTTAGTACGTTTCTCTACAGCCTTTGTCTTTCCGCCATAAAAACTAATTTTATCATTTTTCTTGACGGTTGTTTGATCCCCACCACGTCCTAGGGACAAGTCCTTGGCGGCATTGGCAAATTCAAAACTTTCTAAAGGTGTTTTCCCATCTGTACCAATACCTATACTTAAAGTAATAGGCATTTTATTCCCTACACTAATTTCCCTGATTTCATCTAAAATATCAAATCTTTTTACTTCCAGCTTTTCTAGGTCCTCCTTTTGAAAAGCCGCAATAAACTTATCGTTGGCATATTTTCTAATAAAACCATTGGTTCTATTGGCCCATAGGTTTAGCTTATGATCAATTTCTGCTATTACTAAAGGCTTTATGGCATCTTCAGTACTCTGCATTACTTCATCAAAATTATCAATTTGCACGAGAGAAACCACTAATTTTTCTTTGTTATACTTTTTCTTGAGGTTTTCATAGTTTGTATCCTCAATCCAATAAAGCATAATAATATAATTGGATTCGTGTTTCTTAGCTGTCTTAATGACGTTATATAATATCTTAAAGCTTCTATTGTTGACGGTGGCCTTTTTAATACCTTCTTCCTTCTCATTTAAAATACTTTGGAGTTCAAAAGTCGGAAGTATATCTTCCAGGTTCTTATCAAGATAGTCTTGCTTTCCCATTACCTCCAAAAACTTAGAATTATACCATTTAATCGTTCCATCTATTTCTACCATCGTCAGTGGTATTGGCATGTTTAGTATAGATTGCTTTGTAGCGGAATCAATATCATAGGATAAACCTTCTATGTATCTAGTCCATTCCTGCCTTCGAATATTGGTGGTCTTCAAATTATAGTAAATTAAATAGGTCAGCACAAAAATTCCTATTACACCAATGACTAAGTTGTAAAAGGAAATGACTGCAATTAATATTGCTATAATAAAAATATATATTCGTGTGTCCGGCACCAACATCTTAAAAAACCTTGAACTTCTCATGTATGTTTGCCTCCCACAAAATCAAATTCAATATTATTCTTTTTTCTTTCCTCGCCTTAGGTCTATTACAGTATCTAACAAACCTAAAAGGGAGACTAATGTCATTAAAGGACTTACTAGTATAAGCAGAGCTAATATAATAAACCTTATTGCTTTAGGAAGTTTTGTCCTTTTTAACAAATATCCTATAAAGGTTATACCCTGTAAAAAGAATAAAACACTAAAAATAATCGTCACGTTAGCAATTAAGCTAATGTGTTGTATCCCCTCTATGTATCTTGTTGATAAAGATAAAACAAAAATGATAAAGGACCCTAAAACAATATTGTTTGGTAGTTTAAAATCACTAAATTCACTGAGCCGTTGATCCATTAGTTTAAACCTGTTGATAGCTAATGTGGCTAAATAATAATTGATAAATGTTCCTATCATAGATTGAATAATAATTAAGGCTGGTAAAATCATCATCATATAGTTTAGTGCTTCCTTAACATCTACTGGATCTAGATTAACTGTCTTCAGCATCTCTACCTGATGATCTAAAGCAGCAGTTATCATAAGGGCAATTTCATCAATGATATGAATACCACTGATAATGGAAATTAATTGCAATATAAAAAATATAGAAAGTACAGAGGCTGCTGTACCTAAGCCAATGACCTCATAGGGCTGTTTTTTTCTTTTTGTGTAATAACCCATTACAACCGAAATTGGTCCAAAAACAATAAATACAAAAGCCGTGTAGAGTATTCCTGTTAGAAACCCTATCAATAAACTTACAATGATGAAGGACAAGATGGTATACCTTGTGCCATGGCGTACTGATAAAATGATGAAGGGTACAGGTAATAACATAAGTAAAATCGATAGAGCTGGTATATATAATGTGCTAACTACAAATAACGAGGTAATGGATGCCATCAGTGCCGATTCAATTAACGCCTTTTTGTTGCTGTAAAAATTCACCTCAAAATCACTCCTGTCCAACTATTTCCCATGATTATTTAGATGCTCGTTAAGACTAGATAAATCTCCGTACCACTTTTCTAAATGGTGCTCCTCTAAAATACTGGTTTTTATTTTCTCTTCTAATTTTCTATCTAAGGTGCTATAATCAAAACCTAGTCTTTTACCTAAAGTATAGGTGACTAAAAGAATGTTTACTAAACACTCTAGTACTAATTCTTGACTGTTTTTCAATCCCTTTACCATTGTTTCAAATAATAATGCTATTGTATTTAAAAGTTCACATTTTAAAAATTCCACCATTTTAAGGTTTTTTCCTATATCTTTATTGTTTTTATTCCCTTCAAACATATTGCAACCCCCTTGTAATAACCCTTTCCTGTGTTACTTAATACTAAAACCCTGCGGACTTTAAAAAAATTTGTATATAGAAGTATTCTATTTTTATATAGGTTTTCCTCTGTTATGTACTATTAATCCTATTAAAAAAAGAAGCACTCGAGTAGTAATTCGATGCTTAGCAACAGATGATCATATTAAACTTTAATAAAGCTTCTTCAAGGTTATATAAAAAAACCAGCATTTTTACTACTTCATCCGTTGGATAATTATTGATGTCTTTATAATTGTTTAAATGTACCTTTGTCTTTTTTATATGTTGAATAATAGGCTTTAGGTTGTCAGGATCTTTATCATTACCATTATGGATAAATCCTATTTGCTTTTCTTTTTCATAAAATTTCTTCAGTGAGGATTTTATGTTATCTATATCCTCCTTTACAATATTAACAATATCTTCATGAATGCCTTTTTCTAAAATGTTTTGTATGTTTTGAAGATGTTGAAAAACTTCCTTTTCTAAATTGATGATTATCAGCATTTCTTTATGCTTTATTCCACAATAGATCTTCATCTTTTCTTCTTTTTTTTGGAGTTCCAAAAGTTTTTCAGATGTTTTAAGTTCCTTTTCTATTCCCTGGATTTGTTCCTCTAGCAATTCTAGGTTTTCTTCTTCTTTTAAAAGAAGTTCTAATGCTTTTATGTTGTATTTTAATGTGTTTTTAGAAATCTGCTTAATTTCATCAATAACCTTCCCATCATAGGCAGGAGGATATACTGTATAGTTAATAATTACTCCAATAATAATTCCTATAGAGGTATCCAGTAGTCTGTGGAGGGCGTTACTTATATGGTCCCCTTCAATATTTAGAAAAATTCCTACGAAAACAACTCCCGCTATAGCTATAGATTCCCCCCAATTCAACCTATTCATAATTAAAATAAGAACAATGATTCCAAACCCTGCCAATAAAGGGTTTGCAGGTGCTATGCCAACAAAAATTGCACCTACAACAGCTCCAATAACCGTCCCCAGCATACGATTTATACCAGTAACCCAAGAATCCGATACAGTAGGCTGCATAACAATTATCGCTGCTACAGCTGCATAAAAAGGATTGTCTATTCCTAGTAAGTTAGAAACGAACAATGACAGTGTAACAGCAATACCGGTCTTTATGGTCCTAAGACCAATTTTCATATTTCTCACCTTTCTTCTTATAACACTCTTTAGTATTTTAGCATTTTAGTATTTTGTTTCCTTAATATTATATACTATTTTTCAAAACAAACAAAGGTATACTTTATTAGATCAAAATTTTTTATTATAAAACATATTGTAGTAAAAGCAATAACACTACACCTGGTACACCTAAAAAACCTGCAATCAATGCATTAATTGGATTAATAACAATTGTTATACCCCAAATACCTCCTATTAAGTTTACTAATAGAAGCATAATACCCCCTATAACGCCATTCCAGATTAACCTTATAATAAACTTGATGGGTATTAGCAAAATCCACCCCACCACGTATAAAAGTATTAACCCAAAGGCATAGGCCAATATAATACTAAATTCAAACCCCATAGCGCTTCCCACCTTTATTAATATTGATATGATCTTCCACCTTATATGTTACCCTAAATATCCTATAAAATCACTATTTAAATCTTTAAGTTCATATTCATAATTTTAGGATAGTCTGTTTGAATTATACCAAATATATACAAAATTTATTTTACTCTAGAAACTAAAAATTCCTCTTAAGGTATAGATTTTTATCGTTATATGAGTCTTGCTCTTTCAACAAATAATAAATGGAGTAGCAATATATACTACTCCTTACATTATATAAAATCTTAATAAAAAATATGACGAGCTTTCCTAATAGAAGTTTGTTTTAATCCCCATTTCCTTGGCTCTTTTTAAAAGATAGATGTATTTGGCTCTTGTTGCCTCTACATTATAAATAGCGTAATCTATTAGATCTGGGTCCGATACACTATGAAAGGTTTTTTCAGCACCTTCCCATTCTTCTCTTGCCCTTTTGATAATTTCCACAAATTCTTGATTCTCATCTTTTTCAGGTTCCTGGAAATGCTGTATTTTATTATATAAGCTATTCAAAGTATTGGTTATGCCTTCGAAGGCTTTTTCTTTTTTTTCCAATTGTTTTTCTTCCTTCATTATCATGACCCCCCTCCCACCTTATTATTTATCTGTTATATTATCCATTTTTTTCATATTTATACCTTCTTCTTATGAAATCTGGTTTATTCTCTCTTTAAAACTATCCTATGCTTTTTAAAGAAAGGTGATACCTTGTATCCACCAAAAATCAACAAAAAATAAAAAACAGACTTACTGTTAGGCTTAAGTCCTTAGAGAAAAAACAAGCAAAAAAACATAGTTTAAGAAGGATTTTTTGTTCCCTTAAACCATGTTTTTATAATAAAATTTTATTATAATTTTATTTTTAAGTATGTTATCTTTATAATTCTCGTCTACCCTCTAAAGCCTTTGAAAGGGTTATCTCATCTGCATATTCTAAATCTCCTCCAACAGGAATCCCATAGGCTATTCGAGTTACCTTAATGCCCATAGGTTTTAACAGCTTTGCGATATACATGGCGGTAGCCTCTCCTTCTATGTTAGGGTTTGTAGCTAACACCACTTCCTTTACCTCCTGATGGGTTAGTCGAGCCAATAGCTCTTTGATTTTTATTTCCTCTGGTCCAATTCCCTCTAATGGAGAAATAACTCCATGGAGAACATGATAATAGCCATGAAATTCCTTTGTTTTCTCCATAGCTACAACATCCCTAGGGTCCTCCACGATACAAAGAATTCCTTCATCTCTTTTCTTGTCACTACAAATATTGCAAATATCCTTATCGGTTAAGTTTGTGCATATGCTACAATATTTTATGCTTGCCTTTGCTTCTACAATTGCCTGAGATAGCATTTCTGCCTCCTCAAGGGGTATACGTATAACATGGAAAGCCAATCTTTGAGCTGTTTTTCTACCTATGCCAGGAAGCTTTGTAAACTCATCAATTAGTCTAGCTATTGGTGTTGAATAATAATTCATATATAGCCACCTTCATTTTTTATTAAAAACTAAAATAACCCAGGTAGATTCATATTACCCGTTACCTTAGACATTTCTTTGCTTACCATTTCCTCAGCAGAGCGTATCGCTTCATTTACTGCAGCTATAATTAAATCCTGTAGCATTTCTACATCATCTGGATCTACTACCTCTGGTTTAATATCAATACTAATAATTTCTTTTTTCCCAGTCATCTTAACAACAACTGCTCCGCCCCCAGCGCTGGCCTCTACTTGTTTCTTCTCAACTTCTGCTTGCATTTCCTCCATTTGCTTCTGCATTTTTTGAGCTTGTTTAATCATGTTATTCATATTAGGCATTCCACCCATTCCTTGGAAACCTTTTTTAGCCATAATATTGCCTCCTTCATTTTGTTTTTGCTGTTATTATATCATAAACCTTCTAGTATTTATTATTCATCATAAATCTCTAGAATGCCTTCAGGGACGGTTTTTTTTAATTTTTCTACCAATATTTCTTCCCTACTGTCTTTTTCCTCTTTTTTCCCTAACTCATATTCCATCACTAGATTTAATTTTAGTTTTTGTCCAGTGATTTTTTCAATAACAGTAGCTATATACTCCTTTGTTTTTTCCCTATCCAAAGTTTCTCTATGAAATCCAAACCCATCCTTGAAACTAATCACCAAAGAGCCCCTTATAATGTCTTCCAGCTCTCCTTCCCTTAACATAGCTTCAATTTGGGCTTTTTTATCCTTCCTAATAAAAGCCTTAATTTCCTCCCACTTTTCTTTTATTTCTGAGAAGTCGAGGGGAATACTTGTTGCTTGATTTTCCTTTAGTAACTCTTTCTTTTCTTCTAAAACAACTTCCTCTAAGGATTCTATCTTTTCTTTATCCTTCACCGCTAATCCTGGTTCTTCTTCCTTTTTAATGGAGCCAATTTCTTTACTGGGCCTCTGTTTAATAGCTTTCCTTATAAACTCTCCTGTTTGTATAGTCTCCTCTAATTTTTTAATTCTTTGCAGTAGGCCTTCGAAGGAGGTCTCTTCCTTCTCTTGGCAGAGGGTTACAATGGCCACCTCTAGAAGAATTCTCGGCTGAGGAGCATATTTTGCCTTCGCCTCCGTCTCAGACAGAAGGTGGATAGCCTCAGTGATACTGGAGACGTCAAAGGCTTTGCTCTGATCCTTAAGTTTATCTAATATTTCCTGGGATAAGCCTGACAGTTCCTCCAGATCAACCTCCATTTTTACCATCATTAAATTTCTAAAATGATGGATTAGATCCTTAATTAATTGTTGTATATCCTTGCCTTCTTCCATTATCTTCTGTATAGCATAAATAGCCTCAGAAACCTTTTTTTCTCCTATACACTGGCCTAGGTGAAACAACAATTCATGATTAATAATTCCTAGAGTATCTATTACATCTTCATAGGTTAGATTATCACTGCTAAAGGCAATACATTGCTCTAAAATACTAAGGGCATCCCTTAAAGCCCCCCCAGCATTAAGCGCTATGGTTGTGAGGGCCTCCTCATCCGCTGTAGTACCTATTCTTTCACATATATCCCTTAATCTTTCAATCATATCCTTTGTGGTAACTGGTTTAAAATCAAAACGCTGACACCTAGATAAGATCGTAGCTGGCAGTTTTTGAGGATCTGTAGTTGCCAAAATAAATATAATATGATCTGGGGGCTCCTCTAGGGTTTTTAAAAGGGCGTTAAAGGCTCCAGAACTTAACATATGTACCTCATCAATGATATATACCTTATATCTTCCTTTAGAGGGGGGGTATTTAACATTTTCCCTTAATTCCCTAATATGATCTACACCATTGTTGGAGGCTGCATCAATTTCAATGACATCCATAATACTTTCTGTCAAAATACCTTTGCATACTTCACATAGGTTACAAGGATTAAAGTTTTCAGGGTTAAGACAGTTTATTGCCCTAGCAAAAATTTTTGCTGTAGAGGTTTTTCCTGTCCCCCTAGTACCAGAAAACAAGTAGGCATGAGATACATTGGAGGTTTTTATTTGGTTTTTTAAGGTTGTGGTTACAGCCCCTTGACCAATAACATCTTCAAATACTTGGGGTCTAAACCTTCTATAGAGTGCCTTATAGGTCATATAAATCACCTTCACTATTCTTTCTTTGATAGTAAAATCATCTATTATTATACCATACAACTTCAACTACAGCCATGATAATATGTAGGTAAGAAGATAGTGGGAAAATATAGATAAAAGTCTAGATCCCTCTAAACCAACGGCAATTTTCCCCTGTAGGTTTGTCATGGCGATTGGAATCATAATTAAAACAGCAATAAATATAAAAACCATTCCCCTTATTAGTCCAACCACTCCACCACCGACGTTATTGACGGTATGAAGGACAGGAATCTCAAAAATGCTATGAATCAAATGGCCTATAAGTAAGATTAAAGTCCTTACAACTATGAATAAAATAACCATACTAATGATGTTAATAAAAAAATTAACTAAAGCTTGTTGCATTTCCCCTATTATCGTATCCATTGCTTGGTCGGCATAGGTCTGTATATCTACTTGCTTTATTAAATAATCCTGTAAAAAACCTGGAATACCCCAACCCTCCATCTCCTGTAGCCCACCGAGGGATTGTGGGGTTTTGTCCAACACCCCCGTTGTTGGTAAAGAAGTTTCTATGTTTTTTTGTATAAATCCCTTGATACCTTCTATCATAAAATTATTATCCCTTATCCAATGAGCCAATTGTGGATAATAAAGCCTTGCTGTAATAAAGGCTATAATATAGCTTCCTAAACTAAATGTAGTCAATATCAGACCTTTTTTGTAGCCACTAATTCCACTAAGAATCATAACAGTTATAATAAAAAAATCGAAAATATTCATCTCCACTATCCTTTCTTATCCTTCATAGAACCTAACAAAAGATAGTTTCCCTTTTGTTATAATTGCCATATGTTCCCTTGAAAAAAGAAATATCTCTTCTATATCACTAGAATATTTATGCTCCATTTTTATTTCTCCTCTTTTGTCTAAAACATATATGGTTCTTGGAGAGTAAACTACTATGTCTTCTTTAGAATTATCTATCCCCTTAATCACTTCTTTTGTTTGGGCATCCCCAATAACTCTGCCATTGTACTGTATTATCTTTGTTCTTTTCCCATCTTTTTTATCAATTAATGGGTTGCCTCCTGCTTCTCCACCATATATCACTGTATATTGGGGAGAAAAAGTCTTTGAAAGCTTTACTTTATCCACCTCTACAGACCATAACTCTTTATTTCCTTTGTTAATACTTGTTATTTTTTCTTCTTTTATGATGATTAAATTCCCCTTTGTATCATAATCAAAATCTAATACCAGTTGATCATTTAAATGATTAGAGGCTATTAGCTCCCCTTGCATATCGTAAAGAATAAGATGACTTGTTAAGGCATTGTTGGTGATGAGGGTGTTAACTGCTACTAAGTTATGGGCCTTTGATAAAGTGCTGTTCATAACCATGCCCTCCCCCACTATAATACTACTATGCTTTCTTCCTTCTTCGTTTAGGAGAACTAGCTCCGTCATACTATTAATTAAAGGATATTGTACTAACACATAATTACTTTCACATACTGCAAAACTGCTGATTGTTTCTTTAGTGGTATATCTATAAACAATTTCTCCTTTTTTGTTTATTCGAAGCAGTTGCTTTTTCCCATTGTCAGCTAAATATATGCTTTCATCACTGACCTTTACCTCAGCCGAAGGGATGCCTAAATGAAGATGCCATTTTTTCTCCCCTTTAAAATCATAAAAGTACAAAATTCCATCCCAATATTGAAGGACACCATTTTGAAATTTCCTATAAACAACATTTCCCCCTTGGTGGGTTTCTATCTCTTCTAAAATTTGTATTTCTTTTTCAACAGTAGTCATAGTCGTTTTAATGTTTTTTATTATGCTGAAGCTTAAAAAAATTAAAATTGTAGCTATAAATATAAACATAATTCTTCTTTTGTTTTTCACGCTATACCTCCTAGTTTCACGGGAAACAAATTTTGTTCTTTTCATATATTCCCTAAACACCTAAAAAAAACCTTCTTCTATTTCCTGAGAAATACTCCTTTGTTAATCACCTTTTTAGTAAAATTCTACCTATAAACAAAAATCCTAAATATCCAAATAAAGGGTAAAAGAAAGCTACTAGATTTTTAAATCCCATTAAAGCTAAAGGAATAGAAAAAAGGCACACAAAAATTGTTACCCATCTTTCCTTTATACCTGTTATAAAAGAAAACCTTAAAACACAACCGTATCCATTGGCTATAGCTGTAGTAAACATAGCTAAAAGCAGGATAATACTGTAGACTTGTTTGTGGAATTCTCCTAAGGAATGGGCTGCTGCAACCATTGGAACCTCCAACCCCATGACATCTGTATAAAGTATTAATAGACTAACTAAAATCAATAACGCCATGAGTCCTAATCCAAGGGCTCCGATTGTTCCACCGTACCTTGCTGCCTTTTCATCATAGATAAAGGGCAGCAGCGAGGTCATGACAACCGTCGCCCCTATGCTGTTGTGGCCTGCGTACACAAAGGCTGACCACAACCAACCTCCTTTAGCAATCATATATAGATCGTTGTTATAGAATGTTAAAATCGTCTCTGTATAGGCATTGCTTAGTAAAAGTCTGTTGTTTTTAATAATACAGAAACTTACATAAAAAACAACCACCATCAGTACAGGAACTATGACCTTATTTGCCTCCGCAACACCCCTGACCCCAAAAATTAGAACAGCAAAACTCATAAAGGACATGCCTACTATACCATATATTGAGGGAAGGCCAAAATGTTCATTTGCAATTGCTCCACTCCCCGCCAGCATAACAAAGTATCCCACTAAAAGCAGAAGGGCAAGAATGCCATTAATCCAAGGAAAAATTTTTTTGTTAAAATGATAGATTCCAAACTCCTCAAAGCTGTGGAATTTCTTTTTATAAACTTTTTTTAATGTATTTGTGGCTATGAAAGTTAACAATATGGTAGAGAAAACAACCCCTAGCACTCCTAAAACTCCATACTTACCAAAAAATTGTATGATTTCCTGTCCAGAGGCAAATCCAGCCCCAATAACAGTTCCTATGTAAATACTGACCAAAGTGGCGATAGATTTTCTTCTTGTCATAGAATACCCCCCTTAAATTTATTATATTTCTACCTATAAGGGGGGTATTCTTATAAATTTTGTATTGTTTCATAGTTTTTAGGGAAAACTTTTACTGTAGTTTTGTGTCAAAATGTCTATTAAATAAAACAAAGGAGGAATTAGCATGTCCTTACTTACCACTCAAACTTCCGATTCCATTCATATAGATAATACTATGGCGGCTATCGACTTTGGTGGCTTATTTAGTAAATATATAGAGGAATACTATAGCTCCTCCTATCAAGAGCTTGTTTTTTTATGTATTGGTACCGATCGTTCTACGGGAGATGCTTTAGGTCCCCTTGTAGGCCATAAGCTGGAAAGACCTTTATTGAAGCACCCTAACGTTTATGTTTATGGAACCTTAGAGGAGCCAGTTCATGCCAAAAACTTAAAAGAGCAAATAGATTCCATCTATGACAACCTTAAAAATCCTTTTATCGTAGCTATTGACGCCTGTTTAGGAAGGGTTGAAAGGGTGGGGTATATCACCATAGGCCATGGTCCCCTAAACCCAGGTGCGGGTGTAAATAAGCAACTCCCTTCGGTAGGTAATTTGCATATTATGGGAATCGTTAATCTAGGAGGGTATATGGAGTATATGATTTTACAAAATACCCGGTTACAACTAGTCATGAAAATGGCAGATGCCATTTCTGATGGAATTAAATTCTCCATGTGGAAACTTCATAAAGAAAAGCTATTATCCTAAAAACAAAGGGAATATCCCTTTGTTTTTAACTAAACAAGCCCCCGTACCTCCTGGTCTCAATTATATGCTGTATCTCTTCTACCGTTTTGTTATTTGCATTGATTAATATAGCACCATAGCCATTAGTTTCTCCTGCATCGTTTACATTTTTAAATCCACTATAATCATCAAGATATATTATGGCATCAATATGTCCTTGGTCTTGAAATCCTACAACCTCATATCCTTTATTGGTTAAATTGTCCTTTAGTTGCTGTAGATTCTCCTGTATTGCTATTCTTTTCACAATAAACACCTCCTTGGATTAGTTTTCCAAAGAGGTGTTGTTTTCATACAGACTTTTTCACAATTTTATTCCTATGGGTTATTGACTATAACCTTAAGTTTCTGCTTTGCTACTTCAAATTCCAATGATTCTACATCAGTAATTTCTCCATCAGCATTAATCTGCAACGGTTTTTCTGCAAAAATTTGAACTTTTTTTCCTTTATAAAAATCTACTTCCTTATATCCAGTATGCTTTCCCCAAAATATTGTGGGAAACAATAGTAATAGCTTGAGCTTATTTATATTCTTAATTACACAAATATCAAAATAGCCATCCTGTAAATCTGCCTTTGGAGCTACCTTCATACCTCCCCCATAATAAATGCCATTGCAAAGGGTAATCATTAATACATCACAGTAAAACTTTTTATCATCAATGATAAATTGAAGCTTATTACTTTTAAAGGTGGTGATTCCTTTTAGTGCTGCCACAACGTAGGCAAATCTCCCAGAAAAATACTTCTTTATACTATTAGCCTCCGAAGCAATAACCGCATCCAGGCCTATACTAGCAAAATTAATGAAGTATTTATCCCGCATTCTACCTAAATCAATTTCTTTTGTTTTTCCTTTTAAAATCATTTCTAAAGCGGCTTCTGTTTTCTTTGGCAAGTTCAACGTCCTACCTAAATCATTTCCCGTTCCAGCAGGAATAATTCCCAAAATCTTATCACTACCTGCCATTCCGTTTAGTACCTCGTGAATAGTTCCATCTCCACCGACAGCTACAATGGTAGAGAAGTCTTTCCCCACCGCTTCAGCTGCAATTTCTTCAGCCTCACCAATTTTTGTGGTTAATATTATTTCATAGAGTAGTTGTTCTTTTTTCATGATTTTTTCTATGATCGGTATTACTTTCTTACCTTTATTTTTCCCTGCCACAGGGTTTACGATAAATAAGTAGGCCAACATCTTCACCTACCCATTATCTTTATTACTTCTAGAGCCCTTTAATTTTACCTTGTCTAAGTCATTTGTCTTTGCTCTTTCCAATGCTTGGACTTCCTCCACAGAGAGGTTGTAATTAGACTTGCCATCCTTTACTGGCTTTGCATAGGAAACTGTTTCTGTCCTCCCATGGATTCCTGTTAAAATAATGCCGTTGTTGTTATTATCTAGCATAGCGATAGAGTAGCTTAGATCACTTCCTACATCATCAAAGGCATTGTATCGAATAATTCCTACTTTTTGTATAGAGAAGCTCATACGGTTTTCCAATATATCCATTTTAGAGTATATGTCCTTAAGGTTTTCCTGAACCTCCTCCACCTTTGTAATATGCTCCATTAAAACATTTTCTATGTTTTTACCACTTGTTCCCTTAACTAAGCGCTTGTATTTATCCCTTAAATTAGCTGTAATACTGTAGTTAATAGCTAACAAAATAATTAAAAATAAGTTCATAACAAGTCCTGTAAAAATAAAAGTTAAAGAATAGTTGTCTATAATAGACAAGATTTGTTGCATAATCATTCTCCCTTCAATTTATGCTCCTATTGTTTTTGCTAAATTTTTTTTGTTTGTTTATTTGCAGCTTATTAATATTCTACAGCATCTTAACTTTTCCCTTCTAAAACTTAAAATTAAAACCTTGTAATTTTTCCCTCATCCCCCAGTGTTTTTCCTATGTTTTTATTAAACTAAGGAACTGAAGAATTTTTAAAAAATTTATAAAATAAGTTGTATGGTAGCGTTGCAATAAAACCTTCCCTTAACAGTAAACTTACTAATAATCACCAAAGATTTTATCTATCTTTTTATAGTGAAAGGAAGGGTTTCTTCATAATTAGTAATTTATCATAAAGTAATGGGTTTACTACATTTGTTGCAACCCTTAAAAGAGTTATCAAAATAAATAGATGGATAGGAGACAGAAAATATATTTCAAAATAGAAAGAGTAGGGTGAGTTTTTTTAAAATCCCACCCTACCCTTATTTTTTTAGATGGGCTCTTTTTATTCACCCTTTTATAATTCTTCACATATACTCTTTAAAGCCGCTAGGGCTGCATCCAACTCTTCTTTTTTAGTAAAATAACCAATACTGAAACGAACAGTGCCTTGTTCAAATGTCCCTATGGTTTTATGAGCCATGGGGGCACAATGAAGACCTGGCCTTACACCAATATCAAAGACCTTATCTAAAATATAAGCAATTTCAGAAGAGTCCTCTTCTCCTATATTGATGGAAACCACCGCTGCTTGTTTTTTCACGTCCTGTGGCCCGTATATTTTAACGCCTTCTATTTTCTTTAATCCGTCTATAAAATATTGAGTAAGCTCTTCTTCCTTACTTCTAACTTTTTCTAATCCTTCCTTCAGTAAAAACTCAATTCCTGCCGTTAATCCAACAATACCTGGTGTATTAGGTGTTCCACTTTCATATCTATCGGGTAGCATCAGAGGCTGTATTAATTCCTGGGATTTACTTCCAGTTCCACCTTCTTTAAAGTGCCTAACCTCCACCCCTTCTTTAATGTATAAGAATCCTGTTCCTTGAGGGCCCATCAACCCCTTATGTCCTGCTACAGCCAACAAATCTATATTCATCTTTTTAACATCTATATCATATACTCCTGCAGTTTGGGCAGCATCTACTAGAAATAAAATTTCATTTTCTTTAGCTATTTTACCTATTTCTTCAATAGGCATAAGGGTTCCTGTTACATTGGAGGCATGGGTTGTAACAATAAGCTTTGTATTGGTTTTTATTGCCCTTTTGATTAATTCAGGACTTAAACCCCCAGTTTCATCGCATTGAACAATGGTATTGTCTATATTGTAATTTTCTAGGGATTTAATGGGTCTTAAGACAGAGTTATGCTCCATGCTGGTGGTAATAACATGATCCCCTTCATTCAGTATTCCTTTAATAGCTAAATTTAATGCCTCCGTAGCATTAGAGGTGAAAACCACCTGCATAGGATCATCTATATTAAATAAACTACAGATTAACTCCCTTCCCTTAAAAATTCCTCTTCCTGCCTCTAAAGCCATTTTGTGTCCCGATCTTCCTGGATTTGCCCCAAAGTTTTTCATATTGTCTATCATTGCTTCATAAACTGCTTCCGGCTTAGGATAGGATGTAGCAGCATTATCTAGATAAATCACATCATCATCTCCCTTTTAAATAGGCTTAAAATCCACTTTTCCCTTCAGTGTAGTGTTAAGATTCACAGTTTTACAAATGCCAACCTAAGCACTACATCTTCCAAATAAATTGGGCTGGAATTTAGCAGCAAAAAACTCCCTCTAGCTCAACCAACTAAGTCATCAACACCAAAGCTAAAACCTAAACTTTCAGTTGTCTGTTTATGAATTAGTGTTATTTTATATTATAGCATATTCATTTCTATGTATTATGCTATTCCCTCCCACATAATATAAGTTTTTTCTATGATGAAAAAGCGTCCTATAGACGCTTTTAAAGTTAATGTTTCATGTGAAACTTTAATTAGTTTCTTCCAATAGACTTAAAATCCTCTCTAAGTCCCCATCATTATAATACTCTATTTCAATTTTTCCTTTTTTTCTTCCCTTCATAATGTTAACCTTTGTACCAAAGCGTCTCTTTAGGTTCTCCTCTATATCTATAATGATAGCATCCTTTGTTCTTTTCTGTTCTTTAGGTTTTTTCTTGGGGTTTAATAGGTTTCTAACCATTTCTTCCACTTGCCGCACATTTAATTGTTCCCTTTCTATTTTTAAAGCCAATTGATATTGTTCTTGGAGATTATGGATGCTTAATAAAGCCCTGGCGTGTCCAGCTGTTATTTGTCCCTCCCTGATCATATCAATAATTCGACTATCCAACTGTAGTAACCTTAGTATATTAGCTATATAGGGTCTGCTTTTTCCAATAGCCTCCCCTAATTGATCTTGGGTTATAGAATAGGTATCGATTAGGTATTTATATGCTTTAGCCTCTTCAATAATGTTAAGGTCTTCTCTTTGAAGGTTTTCTATAAGGGCAATTTCCATCAATTGTTGTTCATTATCTTTTCTTATAATACAAGGTAATTCCTTTAGCTCTGCTTCCTTACCAGCTCTCCAACGCCTCTCTCCTGCGATAATCATAAATCCTTCTTCTTTTTCTATGACTACGATTGGTTGTATTAGTCCATGGGTTTTAATAGAAGCTGCCAGCTCCTCTATTGTTGCTTTATTAAAATCCTTTCTAGGCTGCTGGGGGTTTGGATAGATTTTGTTGATAGAAATATTTTTTATCCTATCCTCCTTCACTGCCTCCTCCACTATTTCAAATTCTAAAGCGTTTATTTGGGGAATCAAAGCCTGTAATCCTTTACCTAATCCCTTTTTTTTATTTGGTTTAGCCATCTATATCACATCCTCCTCTAGGTATATAAACTCTTCCGCTAAATCCCAGTAGGCCTCTGCTCCTTTAGATTTTCTATCATAATAAATGATAGGCTGACCATGACTAGGGGCTTCGGCAAGTCTGACGTTTCTAGGTATAATAGTTGTATATACCTTTCCTTTGAAGTGATTTTTTACTTCATCTACCACTTGAATGGATAAATTTGTTCTACCATCAAACATACTTAAAACCACACCCTGCACCTCTAAGTCTGGGTTTAAGCTCTTTTTCACCAACTGAATGGTATTCATTAGCTGACTCACTCCCTCTAATGCATAATACTCGCATTGAATAGGTATTAAAACACTATCTACTGCCGATAAAGAATTGATCGTTAATAGACCTAAGGAAGGAGGACAATCTACAAATATATAATCATATTGGTTTCTAATACTATTAATTGCTTTTTTAAGCTTTGTTTCTCTATCTTTAATAGCTACTAACTCAATTTCTGCTCCTGCCAAAGCATTGCTAGATCCAATTAAATCTATATTCTCAAATTCCGTTTTTACAATAGCTTCCTTAATATCTGTATCTTCAATCATTACGTCATATATATTATATTCCAATGAAGCTTTATCAATCCCAAATCCACTTGTTGTATTTCCCTGAGGGTCAATATCTATAACACATACTTTCTTTCCTTTACTAGCAATACAAGCACTTAGATTAACATTTGTAGTTGTTTTTCCTACTCCACCTTTTTGATTAAAAATCGCTATTACCTTTCCCATTACCACTACCCCCTTTAAAGCTATTGATAGAATTTTTACATACTAATAAATTCTAAATTATTTTAATTTTTCCTCTTATTCTCTTATTTTTGGTCTATTATTTTTAGATGCTATAATATTTTACTAATATTCTCCTCTAGTAAAGAATATACTTATCTATAGTCATAGGAATATGGAGGATTAATGAAAAGTTTTATTTATAAAACAGTTTGATTTTTTTAGTTAGTTCTACAGGATTTTATTAAGGAGGCTTCTAGCAATGCTTCGAATGATTATGACAACTTTTTTTATGGTTTTTATTGCAGAGTTAGGGGATAAAACACAGCTTCAGACCATGCTTTTGGCTACCCAATGTAAATCCATATGGCCGGTTTTTATTGGTGCTTCTTTAGCTTTAATTCTTAGCTCCTTTATTGGTGTCTGTGCTGGAATGTTTTTGACTAAATATATACCTCCCCATTATTTACAAAGAGCTGCCGGCCTAGCCTTTGTCGTCATAGGGGTGTTAACCTTATCTGGCAAATTTTAAAGTAAAGGTTTAACTTTTAAAAAAAGATTACTATATAAACTCTAGTAATCTTTTTAAAGTTAAACTATTTTTTGAGGTTAAGCTTTAGGTATCTTAACCGTTACTTCTATAAAGTCTCCTTTATCTATTTGTGTAAACTCTGCTTTTTCTTGTTTATCCTTAATAGCATCATAAGCTTGCTTAATAGTGTTAATGTAAATTTTATAGTTCATAAAACTTTTGATTCTCTGCTTTCTTACAGGCTCTTCCTGAGTAACTGCTATTTCCTCCAGCATACTTTGGATAAAATCCTCCGCTTTTTTTACATTAAGATCATTTTTAATGATTTTTTCCAAAGCTAAAATTCTTAACTCATCGTCTGGAAGCTTTAGTAGCGCTCTAGCATGTCTTTCCGTTAATCCATTCTCTAATATTTTTTCTTTGATTTCTTTGCTTAATCGAAGTATTCTTAGTTTGTTAGCAATAGTAGATTGATTTTTTCCTATCCGCTGGGCCAACTCCTGTTGGGTTAATCCATGATCCTCAATTAAGTTAAAGTATCCCTCTGCCTCTTCTATAAAGTTTAAGTCCTCCCTTTGAAGATTTTCTATAATAGCTAATACAGCAGAATCTTTATCATTAAACTGATTATTAACAATAGCAGGTATGGTTTTCAACTCTGCTAATTTAGCAGCTTTAACTCTTCTTTCTCCTGCTATTAACTCATACTTTTCATCCCCAATTTGTCTTACACTTATTGGCTGTAACACACCATAGGCCTTTATAGATTGACTCAGCTCTTGAAGGCTTGCTTGCGAAAAACTTTTTCTTGGTTGATAAGGATTAGAAATAACTGACTCTATAGCTATTTCTAAAACCTTCTTTTCAGCGTTACTCATCTTAATCCCCCGCTTCTTTAAGGAATTTCCATAGTACTATTAATTCTATAAAAGTAGGTTGTCTCCTTCTATTTTTTACAGAAAAATATTTTTTTCGTTTTACAAAATCCTCTCTAATACCTCTTATTTAATAGGGTCCTTTGTAGGTTTTCCTGCTTTTCTTGGATATTTTGTCGATGTTACTCCTGTTTTTTCTATTATTAAAATGTTATGGGTAATATCACTGAAGGGTAAAGGAATTTCTTTTTTATCAATAACCTTTCCCCCCAGTACTTTAATTGCCTTCTCACCTTCAACTAATTCTTCATCTAGTGCTTTACCTTTTTGACATATAAAGAATCCCCCCACCTTTACAAAGGGTAGACAATACTCCACCAATATGTTTAAAGGAGCTACAGCCCTAGCAACTGCATAATCATAGACTTCCCTATGGTTTTTATTTTGTCCATAATCCTCTGCCCTTCCGTGGATAAACTCTACATCTTGAAGCTCCAATTGAAGGCATACCTCTTTTAAAAAATTAATCCTTTTGTTTAAGGAATCCAACAGGGTTAATTTTAGTTGGGGAAACATCGCCTTTAAAGGAATCCCTGGAAAACCAGCCCCCGTCCCTACATCTATCACTTTACCGCTATTTTTTAACTGTTGAACCTTTAAACAAGATATAGAATCTAAGAAATGTTTAATGATTACCTCTCGTTCCTCTTCAATGGCTGTTAGATTCATCTTTTCATTCCATTCCAACAGCAGATCCTTGTACTTTAACATTTGATTAACTTGTTTTTCTTGAATATTTATATCCAGTTCATTGCATCCCTCTTGTAAAAGTGCTGCTAAATTCATTTTTATTCCTTGCCCCCTTTTTGTCTTCTTTTTTGCTCCAAATAAACCAGCAAAACCGAAATATCAGCTGGTGAAACCCCTGATATTCTCGAGGCCTGTCCTACTGAAAGGGGTTTGATACTATTAAGCTTTTGCCTTGCCTCTAGCCTTAA
This sequence comes from Natronincola ferrireducens, assembly GCF_900100845.1. NCBI lineage: Bacteria > Bacillati > Bacillota > Clostridia > Peptostreptococcales > Natronincolaceae > Natronincola > Natronincola ferrireducens. The sequence continues at coordinate 58,281 of NZ_FNFP01000009.1, forward strand.
TCCATCTATATCATTATAGTTAATATCTTCATAAAGCTTTCTGCTTTCTAGCTTTTTAAATTGATCTATTTGCTTTAGCTGTTTATCAATATATCCTTCATATTTTATAACAATCTCACATTGATTTGCAGCATCCTTCATGATGTCTTTTGGTCTAGTGGTATCAATGGTTTTTAACATTTCATAGGAAACCTCTGGTCTTTTTAATAAATCATATAGAGAAACTCCTGCTTTAATAAGAGAACTGTTAAGACTTGCTAATAAAGGATTCCCTACATCTGGAGAAATATTGGTTTTTTTAAGCCTCTCCATCTCCTCTTCTATTTGTTGTTTTTTACGGAGGTGTTTTTCGTACCTTTCTTGGGTTACTAACCCAATTTCATATCCCTTAGGTGTTAATCTTAGATCTGCATTATCCTGTCTTAGTATTAAACGATACTCTGCTCTAGAAGTCATCATGCGATAGGGTTCATTGGTTCCCTTTGTCACTAAATCATCAATCAACACACCTATGTAGGCCTCCGATCTATCTAAAACAAAAGGTTCTTTTCCTTGTAGCTTTAATACAGCATTTATCCCTGCCATTAAACCTTGGGCTGCAGCCTCTTCATAGCCTGATGATCCATTAAACTGACCTGCACTAAAAAGATTATTAATATGTTTTATTTCTAAAGAAGGTTTTAATTGGGTAGGATCTATACAATCGTATTCAATGGCATAGGCAGGACGCATTACCTTTACATTTTCCAATCCCTTAACCGTCTTTATCATAACCTCCTGAACTTCTTCAGGAAGACTTGTGGACATCCCTTGAAGGTACATTTCCTTTGTATCTAATCCCTCAGGTTCTATAAATAACTGATGGGATTGTTTGTCTTTAAATCTTACTATCTTATCTTCAATAGAAGGACAATATCTAGGACCTATACTTTCCATATCTCCCCTATACATAGCTGAACGATTGATATTTTCCATAATCACTTTATGGGTTTCTTCTGTAGTTCGAGTTAACCAGCATAGCTCTTGTTTTATTTCTATTTTATCATTTAAAAAAGAAAAGGGTACAACTTCTTCATCTCCTTCATGGATATCCATTTGAGAAAAATCTATTGTATCCTTATGGATTCGAGCAGGAGTTCCTGTTTTAAAGCGTCTCATATTACATCCTAAAGCCGTTAGTTTTTCAGAAAGATACCTTGCTGGAGATAGTTCGTTTGGTCCTGATTCATAGTTTATTTCTCCAATATATATTTTGCTTCTTAAATAAACACCTGTAGCTACTATAACAACATCACTATGATAAGCGGCTCCGGTTCTAGTTACTACACCTTTAACTGTATTTTCCTCTACAATTAAATCAACAACTTCCCCTTGTTTTAAAGTTAAATTCATCTGATTTTCTAAGGTTTTTTTCATTTCAATGTGGTACTTTAGCTTATCTGCTTGGGTCCTTAGGGAATGGACTGCAGGGCCTTTAGCTGTATTTAGCATTTTACTTTGAATAAAGGATTTATCAATATTAATCCCCATTTCTCCCCCTAGGGCATCAATTTCTCTAACAAGATGTCCCTTTCCAGTTCCTCCAATAGAAGGGTTGCAGGGTAGCATTGCTACTGCATCTAATGTTATTGTTAATATTAAAGTTTTATAGCCCATTCTAGCAGCTGCTAAGGCGGCCTCACATCCAGCATGTCCTGCCCCCACTACAACTACATCATATTTCCCTCCATCATAGCGTATATTCATCTTTATTTACCTCCATCTATCAATCCTTGCTTTTTTATTATTTTCCAATACAGAAGTTTTTAAAGATATGATCAATAATATCCTCTGCAACTGTATCTCCAGATATTTCTCCTAAAGCTTCCCATGTGTTTTTTACATCCACTTCTACAAAATCTAAAGGCATTTTTCTATTGATGGCTTCTACACCCTCCCTTATGGATTTCAAGGCCCTTTCTAGGGAGTTTTTATGCCTTACATTAGTAACTAAAAGTCTATCCTTGGCTTTTATCTCTCCTCTGTACACTAATTCCTCTATTGCCTCTTCTACTGCCTCTAAACCTTTTTCTTCCACTAAGGATATTTTTATAATCTTTTTATCCTCAATAAGCTCCTTAATTTCCTTTAAATCAACCCTTTGGGGCAAATCAATTTTATTCACTAAAATAAGTGCTTTTTTCTTTTGAAGAAGCTCCATAATCTGTAGATCTTCCTTTGTCAATTCTGTAGATATATCTAACATAAAAATAATTAAATCTGCTTTGTTAAAAAACTCCTTTGATTTTTCAACTCCTATTTTTTCAACAATATCTTCTGTTTCTCTGATACCAGCAGTGTCAATTATTTTCAGTGGTATACCCCGAATATTGAGGTGTTCCTCGATTACATCTCGGGTAGTACCTGGTATTTCTGTAACAATGGCTCTAGATTCCCTTAACAGGGCATTTAATAGAGAAGACTTTCCTACATTTGGTTTCCCGACAATAACAGTATTTAATCCTTCCCTCAAAATTTTCCCTGCATCAGCTGTCTTTAATAAATTATCTATGTCCTTTTCAACCTCTATACTTTTATGTACCAAATATTCTAAAGTAACCTCATCAACATCTTCTTCTGAAAAATCAATAGATACTTCAATATGAGCCAGCATATCTAATAGTTTTTGTCTTATACCACCTACTTTTTTTGATAAAGCTCCGTCTAATTGGTCAAGAGCTACATCGAACCCTTTATCGGTTTTTGCACTGATTAAATCCATTACAGCCTCTGCTTGAGCCAAATCAATTCTTCCATTTAAAAAAGCTCTTTTTGTAAATTCACCGGGTTCTGCAGCCCTAGCTCCACTTCTCAAAATAAGCTCCAATATTTTTTTTACAGGAATTATGCCACCATGACAGTTAACTTCCACCACATCTTCCTTTGTATAGGTATAGGGACCCTTTGTATAGTAAATTAACACTTCATCTATTTTTTCTCCTGTATCAGGATTTACAATATACCCATAGGTCATCCTTCTAACCGGCATCTGACTTAACTTTTTTCCTTTATTTGATTGAAATATCCTATCAGCTATATCCAATGCTTTTTCACCACTAATTCTTACAATGCCTATACCAGCCTCTCCAGGGGCGGTGGCAATAGCAGTAATGGTATCATCTATATACATAAATGCCTTCACCTCTTTTTATCTTTTAAATCTTTTTCACTGTTATTATACCAAATTTTTCATTTTACAATACTTTAAAAAAATGAAACCCAGCTTATGAACTGGGTTTATCTCTTAACGGTAATAGCTACTTTTCTGTAGGGTTCTTCTCCTTCACTATAGGTCTGTACAAAAGGATTGTTTTGGAGAGTAGCATGTATAATTCTTCTTTCGTAGGGATTCATAGGCTCTAATGTAATGGATTTCCCCATTTTCTTTGCTTTTCTAGCCATTTTATTAGCTAGTTTAATTAAAGTTTCTTCCCTCTTCTTTCGATAATTCTCTGTATCAATAAAAACCTTCAGATAATTTTCTCTATTTTTATTAACTACTAAACTAGTTAGATATTGAACAGCATCTAATGTCTGTCCTCTTCTTCCTATAACCACACCCATATTAGAACCTTCTAGATAAATATTTAGTTTATCTCCTTTTAAATCTGCTTCTATTTCAGAATCTATACCCATCCCTTTAAACATTTCTTGTAAGAATTTTTTTGCTTCCTCTTCTGGCCGATCAATAACTGTTAGTTTTACTTTAGCCATTTTTGTACCAATCAATCCTAAAAAGCCCTTTGCAGGTATTTCTATAATTTTTACCTCTACCTGTTCCCGTGTTTTTCCTAGCTCCTGTAGTCCCTGTTGGATAGCCTCTTCAATTGTTTTACCTGTTACTTCTATTGACTTCATACTAATTTGAACCCTCCTTTTGTTTTGAATAGGGCTTATTAATCACTACTTGTTGACCTACTTGGAATAAGTTACTTATTACCCAATATAAAGTTAACCCAGCTGGAAAACTTCTACCCCACCAAAAAATCATAACAGGAAAGAAATATTTCATCATGTTTTGTGTTGGATCTTTTTTATTAGTTGAAGTCATGGTAATACTAGAAAGATAGGTAGTAGCTCCTGCTAATAAAGGTAGTATCCAGGGATCTGCCGCAGATAAGCTTGGTACCCATAAAAAACCAGTTTCTACAATTTCCTGTGTAAATCCGTAATCCACAGGATTTCTCAATACTGTAAACAAACCAATAATAATTGGAAATTGAATTAATAGGGGTAGACATCCTCCAAAAGGACTTACATTATACTCTTTATATAGTTCCATTACTTTTTGATTCATTTTTTCTTTATCATTTTTATATTTTTCTTGAATTTCTTTAACTTTTGGCTGTATATCCTGCATTTGCTTCATTGATTTTGTTTGTTTTAATGTTAAAGGAACCAGGATTAACTTTACAATAACAGTAAACATAATAATAGATATACCATAATTACCAATAACATCAAATATCAATTTAAGTAGTGCACCTAACGGTTGTGCGATAACGTTCAAACTTAAAACCCCCTATAATAGTAATTTATTTTTTTAAAGGGTCATATCCCCCTGGATGAAAGGGATGACACCTTAATATTCTTCTTAACGTTAAATAAGTTCCTTTTAAAAAACCATAGGTTTTGTATGCATCTATACTATATTGAGAACAACTGGGATAAAACCTACAGGTTGGTTTTTTTAAAGGAGAAATCCATCTACGATATATAGATAATAAAATTATGCAAATTTTCGACATTTTTTTATCTCCAAAATAAAGTCTTAATTTTTATCTTTGAAGCAATAACTTTTTCTTCCTCATCAAATGAAGCAAAGCACTTTCTATTTCTTGAAAAGAAGCTTCTTTACACCCTTCTCTAGCAATAAAAACCAAATCATATCCCTTAATAAATTTATTATCATTTAAACGATAACTTTCTCTCATCTTTCTTTTTACTTTGCTTCTTACAACACTTTTTCCTACTTTTTTTGAAACAGTAAAGCCTGCCCGAGTGTATTCTAAATCATTTTTTCTTATATATAGAATAAGTAATTTATTGGCCATAGAATTTGCTTGTCTATATACTTTACGAAAGTCTTCATTTTTTCTTAATCTATTGGCAGTCTTCATGCTTCCTCCTCCATTCCATCCTCCCCACAAACCCAACATCTTTTATAGTCCTTTTTTTCTTGGTTTTAAATATAACTACAGAAAAAGGCCACATAGTGCGGCCTTATGCTGTCAATTTCTTTCTGCCTTTTAATCTACGACTTTTCAATATTCTTCTACCATTTTTAGTCTTCATTCTTTTTCTAAATCCGTGTTCTCTGCTTCTCTGTCTCTTTTTTGGCTGAAATGTTCTCTTCATAAGTACACCCCCTTCAAGTACTGCACAAGTACTTCTTGTATAATTAAATAATTTTTAATCTTGGTTAGTATATCGGCAGTTTAATTTTGAACATACTACAAATAGATTATAACGATATTGCAAGGTTGTGTCAAGAAAAAAGCTTTCTGGGAGTTTGTGTATAAAATTATTCACAGCTTATGATTATGTGGATAATTTTATATTTTTTGTTGAACTTCAGCTTTATATTTGTTATTATAATTGTACTTGTTGATAAATTGAATAGTTTTATTAACCTTATTCACACTTATGCACAGTTTGTGGACAGTTTTGTGTATAAGGTTAAGTTTTTCTTTAACATTACTTTAGTATGTATCTATTTTACTATTTTTTCTCGTAATAAAATTATTTGTTGATATTGTTAATAACTCTTTATATAATAGAATTAATTGTTTGTTTTTTTATTTATCCACATCATTATTAATAACCATGTTGACAAATTTTATTACCTATTTTTTCAGAAAACCCATATTTTTTTTGTTATTATTGTGGATAATTTTTAGGATAACTTTTTTTATTCCTTAAAAAAACTTCTGCAATATAATTTTTATATGAAATAAATAGCGAAAGTTATAGCGACTTTTATTTTTTTGGGTGCTATAATTTTCTATTGTTTATAAATAATACGATAGGAGGATTTTTGGTACAATGAAGGATAACCTGCCTCAAATCTGGGAAAAAACTCTAACTATAATTAAAACAGAACTAACCGAAGTGAGTTTTAACACCTGGATAAAAGCTATTGAACCTATTTCCTTAGACAGCGATGAAATTGTTTTAGGTAGCCCTAATGAATTTATTCGAGATATTTTAAGAAATCGTTATAGTATTTTAATTAGTAATGCTTTAAAACAAGCTACCTCTAAGCAATATCAGGTAAAGATTATTGCCTCAACAGAAGAAGGTATGAAAAATCTTGGAAAGGAAAATAAACCAATCAGAAGATCGTTTACTGAGCATGTACCTACTCTCCAACTAAATCCCAAATACACCTTTGATACTTTTGTTATAGGTAATAGCAATAGATTTGCCCATGCAGCCTGTGTAGCAGTAGCGGAATCTCCTGCTAAAGCCTACAATCCTTTGTTTATTTATGGAGGAGTAGGTTTAGGTAAAACCCACTTGATGAATGCTATTGGCCATTATATTTTACAAAATAATCCTAATACGAAGGTTGCTTATGTTTCTTCTGAGACTTTTACTAATGAACTTATTAACTCTATTAGAGACGATAGAAATGTTGAATTTAGAAATAAATACCGTAATGTAGACGTACTATTGATCGATGATATTCAATTTATTGCTGGAAAAGAAAGTACACAAGAAGAATTTTTCCATACCTTTAATGCTTTACATGAATCTAACAAACAAATTATCATTTCTAGTGACAGGCCTCCTAAAGATATACCTACCCTTGAAGATCGTTTAAGGACTAGGTTTGAGTGGGGTCTTATTACTGATATTCAAGCACCTGATTTTGAAACAAGAACGGCTATATTGCGAAAAAAAGCTCAAATGGAAAATATAGATGTTCCAGATGAAGTGATGCTTTTTATTGCCAAAAAAATTCAATCAAATATAAGGGAGTTAGAGGGGGCTCTTATCCGTATTGTTGCTTATTCTTCCCTTACCAATAGTGAAGTAACAGTTGATTTAGCCAGCGAAGCTCTAAAAGAAATTTTTTCTTCTAAAGCACGACAGTTAAATATACCCCTTATTAAAGAGGTCATTTCTAATAAATTTAACATGAAAATTGAAGATTTAGATTCTAAAAAACGTACTAGAGCTATTGCATATCCTAGACAAATAGCTATGTATCTTACTAGAGAGTTAACAGATTTATCTCTCCCTAAAATAGGTGAAGAGTTTGGTGGAAGAGATCATACGACAGTTATGCATGCCCATGACAAAATATCAAATGATATAAAAAATGATCCTGATTTAAAAGAAAGAATAGATAAAATTATAGCAGAGCTTAAGGGTAATTAATGAGAGATTTTTATCAACAACAACTTGTTAACAGTTTTTAATAACTTTAAAGGTTTTTTATTTTTATTGTATATGTGGACAACTTCTACCAGGTACTTAACATTTTGCCCACATGTGGATAGATGTCTAATTGATGGGGTTTAGGTACTTATCCACAAAAACACAGCCCCTACTACTATTACTACTATCTTTATTTATTTATTTTTTATATTTTATGGAGGGAGGATATCCACAAATGCGTTTTTCATGCCAACAAAAAACACTAATCAACAGTATAGGAATTGTTCAAAAAGCTGTTTCTTCTAAAACAACCTTACCTATATTAAAAGGTCTGTATATTGAAGTTATAGATAACTACTTAAAACTAGTTGCTACAGATTTAGAAATAGGAATAGAACATGTGGTAGAGGTAAATACTTATGAAGAAGGAGCTGCTGTAGTAGACGCCCGACTGTTTAGTGAAATCATTAGAAGATTACCAGATTCAGAAGTAGAAATTCAGTTACAGGAAAATAATCAAATCTATATAAAATGTGAAAATAGTGAATTCAATATTATAAGCTATGATCCAAAAGACTTTCCTGAGCTACCTTCTATTGAGGAAGACTATTTCTATGAGACAGCTCAAGACCTATTTAAAAACATGATACGTCAAACAGCATTTGCTACATCTATAGATGAGGCTAGACCTGTATTAACAGGGGTTCTAATGGAAATAGAGGATGATATTCTTAATATGGTAGCATTGGACGGTTATCGTCTTGCTTTAAGAAAAGGAAAAATCCAGTCACCGGTTGATAATAAAGCCATTATTCCTGCAAAAACCTTAAATGAAATTAATCGTATTCTTGATGATGTTGATGAAAGTATTAACATTACCTTAACTAATAATCATGCATTGTTCACTATTGGAAACACAAAAATTATATCTCGCCTGTTGGAGGGAGAATTTATTAACTATAAGCAAATTTTGCCCAAAGAATATAAATCAAAGGTTAAAGTAAAGACTAAAAGCTTACTAAACAGTATTGAGAGGGCTTCTCTTCTAGCCAAGGAAGGGAAAAATAATTTAGTTAAATTTGCAGTTAGTGAAGATAGGGTTATCATTACATCAAATTCAGAGTTAGGTAAAGTGCACGAAGAAGTTTTGGTTGAACTTGAGGGTGAAGAAATAAACATAGCCTTTAATTCAAAATATTTAATAGATGTATTAAAAATTATTGAAGATGAGGAAGTTTATTTAGAACTTACGACAAATCTAAGTCCTGGTATACTAAAGCCCGTAAACAATGAATATTATATTTATTTAATCTTACCTGTTAGATTATCTGATAACTAGTTTAAAACCCAGCATAAAATGCTGGGTTGCTATTTTATTTCGAGGTGTATAAGTCACTGACATCAAATCAAAGATGGAATCTGTATAAGTGATCAAAAGGAAAGTTAAAAAACTAAACTTTCATATTGGTGACTTATTAAGTCATCTTAATAAAGTTTATTAAAGAAGAAGGAGGAAAAATGATGGTAAAGGAGTTAAAGTTAGATGGTGAATTCATTAAACTAGATCAATTATTAAAGTTTGTTGATGTAGCGGGAAGTGGTGGTCATGCCAAAATACTTATTTTAAATGGAGAAGTTAAAGTAAATGGAGAAGTGGTCACCCAACGGGGCAAAAAAATTAGAACTGGAGATATTGTTGAGGTAGAAGATTTACAAGTTAAAGTACTTTAAAAAATATAATAAATTAACTTCGTAAATTAGGATGAAAACAGGAGGAAGGAAAACATGCTTGTAGAGGAAGTAAAGCTAATTCAGTATAGAAACTATAAAGAGCTGGAGCTACAGTTTCATCCTAAATTAAATATATTAGTGGGAGAAAATGCCCAAGGGAAAACCAATGTTTTAGAAGCCCTATACCTATGTGCTATAGGAAAATCCTTTAGAACCAATAAAGATCAAGAAATGATTAACATGGTAAAAGAAAGTGCCTATGTTAAAGTTAAAGTAAAAAAACAAACTGATAAAGTAGATATTGAAGTTTTATTGAACAAGGAAAAAAACAAAAAAATAAAAATTAACAAACTTTCATTAACAAAATATGGAGATTTACTAGGAAATCTAAACATAGTTCTATTTTCGCCTGAAGACTTAAAAATTATTAAAGAAGGCCCTAGTGAAAGAAGAAAGTTCATGAATAATGATATATCTCAGATTCTGCCTAAGTATTACTATACATTAAATCAGTACAACAAAATACTACAGCAGCGTAATAAAATACTAAAGGATTTTAGAGGAAAAAAATTCGATCTAGAAATATGGGATGAACAATTAGTGAACAGTGGTACCTGGCTCATGATTTATCGTAGAAACTTTATAAAGAGAATAGCTCTTTTGGCTAAGCTAACCCACAGAAAAATTACAGATGGTCTAGAGGAGCTGGAAATACATTATGATAGTAATATTAAAGTTAAAGACAATGATGAATTTGAGGAAATAAAAAATAAATTTTTAAAACAATTAAAAGAAAATAAAGATTTAGAAATGATGAGGAGATTAACCTTAACTGGTCCCCATCGTGATGATATGATATTTAAGATAAATGGTTTAGAGGTAAAAAACTATGGATCTCAAGGACAGCAAAGGACAGCTGTTCTATCATTAAAGCTGGCAGAATTGGAATTAATGAAGGGCGAGGTGGGGGAATACCCCATTCTTTTACTAGATGATGTCATGAGTGAATTAGATGGAAAAAGACAAAATTACTTAATTCAAAACCTCAAAAATGTTCAAACTTTTATTACAACAACAATAATAGAACCTTTAAACATAAAAAACAAACAACAACATAAACTATTTACGGTATGTAATGGAGAAGTCAGTACAATTTCATCAAAATAAAAGGATTATCTTTTATTAAATAGCAATAAAGGTTATAATAGGATAGTGGAATAGGAATTATTTCACTTGTTACAGATTTTTCTATATTTAAAATGCTGGAAGGGAGGCCTAGTATATATGTTTCTTCATCTCGGTGGTGAGTTCGTAGTAAATATAAAGGATATCATTGCTATTTTAGATATGGAATCAACTCTTAAATCAAAGGATAGTAAGGAGTTTTTAAAGGTTTGTGAAGAAGAAGGGTTCATTGAGGAAATATCTCAAGAGGAACCTAGATCCTTTGTCCTTGTAGAAAGACTAGAAGATAAAAGCACTTATAGCAAAGGTACTCATAAAATCATCGTATACAAATCCCCTATTTCAGCATTAACTTTACAAAAAAGAGCTGGTTTCATCGATACACTCTCACTTACTTAGTGGGAGTTCCATTTCGTAAAAGAGCAGAAGTGTTTACACTATAAAAAATAGTTTATAAAAGCCAAATTACAAATCAATTATTAAAGAAAAATATAAGGTTTCCTATAAAAAGTTAACCAAATTTAAATAATAAATTATGTTCACGACTTAGTTGGTTTATCCAACCAAAGTATCAAAGATGCTTTTTAAAGTAGGAGGTCATAAAATGGAAAACAAGCTACAACATAAAATACAAGAGTATACTGCTGAGCAAATTCAAGTGTTAGAAGGATTAGATCCTGTTAGAAAGCGTCCAGGTATGTATATAGGTAGTACTGGTTTAAGAGGTTTGCATCATCTTGTTTACGAAGTAGTAGACAATAGTATTGATGAGGCCTTAGCTGGTTATTGTGATAAAATCGAGGTCATTATTAATGAGGATAATTCTATAAAGGTAACAGATAACGGGAGGGGAATACCAGTAGATATTCACCCTCAAACAGGAAAATCCACTCTAGAAACTGTATTAACCGTACTTCATGCTGGAGGTAAATTTGGAGGAGGAGGATATAAGGTTTCTGGTGGTCTACATGGGGTAGGTGTATCTGTTGTAAATGCTCTATCAGAGTATTTAGAAATAGAAATCAAGAGAAATGGTAAAATCTATTTTCAAAAATATGAAAAGGGAAATCCATTATACGATGTAAAAGAGGTTGGTAATACTACAGATACAGGAACAACGGTTGTATTTAAACCTGATGAAGAAATATTTGATGAAATAGTATATCGTTATGACACCTTAGAGCATCGTTTAAGAGAACTGGCCTTCCTAAACAAAGGAATTAAAATTATCCTAAAGGATAAACGTGAAGATGAAGAACAAGAAAAAACCTTTCACTACAGTGGTGGACTACAGGAATTTGTTAAACATTTAAATAAAAATAGAGAAGCTTTACATGATAAAATTATCTATTTCGATAAATCTAAAGAAGGTAGTGTAGTAGAGGTTGCCATGCAATATACCGATGCCTACACAGAAAATATTTTTAGTTTTGCTAATAATATTAATACCCAAGAAGGTGGAACCCATTTAAGTGGTTTTAAGTCTGCTTTAACAAGAATTGTCAATGATTATGCCCGAAAAAATGGATTTTTAAAGGACAAGGACGTTAATTTACTAGGAGAAGATATTCGTGAGGGGTTAACAGCCATCGTTTCTGTAAAGTTAGAAGATCCTCAATTTGAAGGACAAACTAAAACCAAGCTAGGAAACAGTGAGATGAAGGGCCTTGCTGAATCTATTACCGGTGAAAACCTAGAAATTTTTTTAGAGGAAAATCCCATAGAGGCTAAACTTATTGTAGAAAAAGGTCTAAGAGCTCAAAGAGCTAGGGAAGCTGCGAAAAAGGCCAGAGAATTAACAAGAAGAAAAGGTGTTTTAGAAAATACTGCCCTGCCTGGAAAATTAGCAGATTGCTCGGAAAAAGATCCTGCCTTAAGTGAAATCTACTTAGTAGAGGGTGACTCTGCCGGGGGCAGTGCAAAGCAAGGGAGAGATCGTGCTACACAAGCGATTCTTCCCTTAAGAGGTAAAATACTAAATGTTGAAAAAGCTCGTTTAGACAAGATATTAAATTATAATGAAATTAGAGCTATGATTACCGCCTTTGGTACTGGGATAGGTGATGAGTTTGATATAGAAAAACTAAGGTATCATAAAATTGTCATTATGACGGATGCCGATGTAGATGGTGCCCATATTCGAACTCTATTACTAACATTTTTCTTTAGATATATGAAACCTTTAGTAGAATTTGGACATATCTATGCTGCTCAACCACCTTTATATAAAATTAAAAAAGGTAAAGCAGAGTATTATGCTTACTCTGATAAGGAGTTAAATAAAATATTAGATGACCTTGGCAGAGAAACAAAAGCTGATATTCAAAGATACAAAGGTCTTGGGGAGATGAATCCAGAGCAACTTTGGGAAACAACTATGAATCCAGAACATAGGACCCTATTGCAAATAACAATAGACGATGCAGCGGCAGCAGACGAAATTTTTATAACATTAATGGGGGACAAGGTGGAGCCTAGAAGAGAATTTATCGAAAAAAATGCAAAATATGTTACAAATTTAGATATATAGGGGGAATAAAACATGACAGAAGAAAATAATAAAATTGTCCCTATAGGTATAGAAGATGAAATGAAAAAGTCTTATATTGACTATGCCATGAGTGTTATCGTAGGAAGGGCTCTTCCTGACGTAAGGGATGGACTAAAACCTGTTCACAGAAGAATACTATATGCAATGAATGAATTAAATACTACTCCAGATAAACCCCATAGAAAATCAGCCCGTATTGTTGGGGACGTTTTAGGTAAGTATCACCCCCATGGGGATACAGCTGTATATGATGCTATGGTAAGATTAGCCCAAAACTTTTCTACAAGATATTTATTAGTAGATGGTCATGGAAACTTTGGTTCTGTTGATGGAGATAGTGCTGCTGCTATGCGTTATACAGAGGCAAGGCTTTCAAAAATTTCTATGGAAATGATTCGAGATATTCAAAAAGAAACAGTAGATTTTATACCTAACTTTGACGAGACGATGAATGAACCTGTGGTATTACCTAGTAAATTTCCAAATTTATTGGTAAACGGTTCAAGTGGTATCGCTGTAGGAATGGCGACCTCTATACCACCCCATAATTTAGGAGAGGTTATAGATGGGGTTATCAGTATTATTGAAGAACCAGAAGCTGATATAGAAAAAATAATGGAATCCATAAAAGGACCAGATTTCCCTACTGGTGCCTACATCATGGGAAAAGAAGGTATCAAACAAGCCTATAGAACAGGACGGGGAAAAGTTAAGGTTAGGGCTAAAGCATCCATAGAGGAGATACAAAAAGGAAAGCAACAGATTATTGTTACAGAGATACCCTATCAAGTTAATAAAGCAAGATTGATAGAAAAAATAGCTGACTTAGTAAGGGATAAAAAGATAGAAGGTATTTCAGACTTAAGGGATGAGAGTGACCGAACTGGTATGCGGATTGTTATAGAATTAAAAAGAGACGCCAATGCCAATGTAGTTTTAAATAAACTATATAAACACTCTCAAATGCAAGAAACCTTTAGTATTATTATGATTGCTTTAGTTAACGGTCAACCTAGAGTATTAAATATTAGGGAAATATTAAACCATTATTTAGAGCATCAAAAAGATATTATTGTTCGAAGAACCAAATATGATTTAAATAAGGCAGAGGCAAAGGCCCATATTTTAGAAGGATTAAAAATTGCCCTAGACCATTTAGACCAGGTCATCACCTTAATTAGATCTTCTTCAACAGTTCAAGTTGCAAAAGAAGGATTAATAAATAATTTTAAACTATCTGAAAAACAAGCCCAAGCTATTTTAGATATGAGGCTTCAAAAACTAACTGGCTTAGAAAGAGAAAAAATTGAAGAGGAGTACCAAGAAGTATTGAAGCTTATTAAGGAATTAAAAGAAATACTGGCCAATGAACAATTGGTATTAAATATTATTAAAGAAGAGTTATTAGAAATAAAAGAAAAATACAATGATGATAGAAGAACTGAAATCTTATTTGATGTAGATGAAATTAATATAGAAGATATGATTGATGAAGAAGATGTAGTTATTACATTAACCCATTTTGGATATATTAAACGTCTACCGATAGACACCTACAAAAGTCAAAAGAGGGGCGGAAAGGGAGTTTCTGCTGTTACTACCCGTGAGGAAGATTTTGTAGAAAAATTAATTATAACCTCTACCCATGATTATTTATTGTTCTTTACAAATCAAGGAAGGGTATATAAACTAAATGTCTATGATATTCCCGAAGCCAAAAGACAAGCAAAGGGAACAGCTATCGTAAATTTACTACAGCTAGGACCAAATGAAACGATAGCAGCCACCATCCCAGTAAATAAAAATTGGGATTCTCAATACCTTATTATGGCAACTCAAAAGGGTATCATAAAAAAGACCCAATTAAACCAATTTGAAAATACAAGAAAAACTGGTTTAATAGCCATCAGCATTAGAGAAGATGATCAATTAATCAGTGTGAGATTAATTGATACCAACGAAGAAATTATCATGATTACAGCTAAGGGAATGGCTATTCGATTTAAAGAAGATGATGTTAGGGATATGGGCAGAGGCGCTATGGGGGTAAAGGGTATTACCTTATCTGAGGAAGATAAACTAGTGGGTATGGAGGTTGCAGAGGATAATAAAGACCTATTGGTTGTTAGTAAAAAAGGTTTTGGAAAAAGAACATCTCTAGAACAATACCGTCTTCAATCTAGGGGTGGTAAAGGAACAAAAACCTACAATGTTACTGAAAAAACAGGAATGTTAGTAGGGGCTAAAATTGTAACCAATGAAGATGAAATCCTATTAATTAGTAATGACGGTATTGTTATAAGATTAAATGTTAATAACATTTCAAAGATGGGACGAAACACAAAGGGCGTTACTTTAATGAAGACCGATGAAAATAAAAGTATCGTATCTATTGCCCAAATACCAAAACATGAAGAGGAAGAAGAGGAAGAAGAGGAAAAATAATAATAATTTACAAAAATTATGTTTAAAGGATATCTGTGGGGGGAAGATATAGAATAGAAGCCGAAAGCTTTAAATTCAACCCCCATATTTAGCACAGCAAAGGTATGTGGTCCATACCTTTGCATTTTTATTCTTTTTATTTTCCTTCTTTGGGGTTTTGTAGTACAATGTTATAAAGAAAAAATTATTTTGTCGTTTTAATGAAATTAAAACATTTGCCTATGAAGGGGGGATCATAATGTCACTAATGATAAACAAAAACTATGATGAAAATAATAAAATGTGGGATATAAAACTAACGGGAGAAGTAGATATTTATACTGCAGGAACATTAAAGGAAGCTTTTAAAAAAATGTTGGAGGAAAAAAAAGAAACAGTAAAAATAGATGCTATAAGTCTAGAATATATTGATAGCACTGGACTAGGTGTACTAATAGGTACACTGAAAAAATTAAAAGAAGAAGACAAAAATATTATAATTATCAATATGAAACCTAGTATACGAAAACTATTAAATATTACTGGATTAGATAAAATTTTTATTATAGAGGGGTGAGGTAAAAATACTATGTTAAGTGTAAAGGAGCAGATGAATATGAATAAAAAGTGCATTGATGTAATAAAATTATCTGTACCTAATAAACCAGAGTATGTTAGTGTCATTAGATTAACCGCCAGTGGAATTGCTAATAGAATGGGATTTGATATTGAAAAAATTGAAGACATTAAAGTAGCTATTTCTGAAGCTTGTACCAATGCTATTACCCATGGTATTTGTAAAGAAGAAGCAAACTTCAATGTAGATTTTTATTCCCATGAAGAAAAATTAGTAATATCGGTTTATGATAATGGCAAGGGATGTTTAAACCACAACATAAAGACACCCAATTTAAAAGAACCAAAAGAAGGAGGGTTGGGGGTTTTTATCATAAGATCTCTTATGGATGATGTAGAAATATCATCAAATAATGGGAAAGGAACAGTTATAAAAATGACGAAATATGTGGGGGATGATATTTAATGAAAAACGTAGCTAAGGCTTCTGATTTAACTATGACTCTAAATAAATCCCTAAAAGAGTTATCAGAAAAAGAACTTTTTCAACACTATAGAAAAACAAAAAATATAGAGATTAGAAATGAATTGGTAAATAGATACTTATATATCGGAGAGATTTTATCAAAAAAATATATCAATAAAGGTATTGATTATGAGGACATTTATCAAGTAGCGTCATTAGGTTTAATCTATGCAGTAGAAAGATATGATATAGATAAGGGTTTTGAATTTTCTAGTTTTGCTACTCCAACAATTATAGGAGAGATAAAGAAATATTTTAGAGATAAAGGATGGTCTATTCGTGTACCTAGAAGAATTCAAGAGTTATCAAAAAAAGTAAATACAGCTAAAGTTATTCTACAGCAAACCCTTCAGAGAACCCCCAAAATCCAAGATATAGCTGAGTACCTTCAATGTTCTGAAGAGGAAGTAATAGAGGCAATGGAAGGGAGTCAAGTGTACACCCCTAAGTCTTTAGATTTAACTTATGATAATGATGGTGAAGATAAAGATATTCAAATGAGCGATTTAATAGGTGAAACAGACAAAAACTATGATGAAATAGAAATGAAAGATTTTATTATAAAAGCTATGGAAAAATTAAATGAAGTAGAAAAGAAAGTACTAAAGGATAGATTTTTTAATACAAAAACACAAATAGAAGTAGCAAAAGAATTAGAAGTTTCTCAAATGACCATATCTCGAATGGAAAAGAAAGTTATTGAAAAGATGAAGAAAGAGTTTTTTAAAGTACAATAACCAGTAAAAAACCATAAAAAACCATTTAAAAATCTATTGACATGAAAGCAATAAGCTGGTATAGTAGTACAAGTCGCCCCAAGATGAGGGGTGACGGGAGATAAGTTAACACTTGGGAAAAGAAGAGA